>JBOIAH010000499.1:0-14467 GCA_050739055.1 Steroidobacteraceae bacterium
CAGGTTCTCACGCCGCTCGACGTGCAGCGGCTGCGGGCGGATCTCACGCGCGCGCGCCGCAGCGGCCGCCGCGCGGTCGCGATCGTCTTCCTGCACGGCTGGCGCCACCCCGGGCACGAGCGCGCCGCCGCCGCCGCGGCACGCGAGCTGGGGTTCGACGAGGTCTCGGTGTCGCACGAGCTTTCGCCGCTGGTGCGCTATGTCCCGCGCGGCGACACGACGGTGCTCAATGCCTACCTCGCGCCGCGGCTGCGCGCCTACGTCGGAGGTCTCAGGGCGCAGCTGCAGGCAATCGATCCCGGCGCGCGCCTGACGCTCATGCAAAGTACCGGGGGACTCGCCGCGGCGGGCGCCTTTCATGCCATGTCGAGCGTGTTGTCGGGCCCGGCTGGCGGGCTGATCGGCATGCGCTGGGTGGGCGAGCGGCTGAATTGTCCGCGGCTGATCGGCTTTGACATGGGGGGCACGTCGACCGACGTGTCGCTGATCGACGGGGAGCTGCCGCAGCGCTTCGAGCACCTCATCGCCGGGGTTCGGCTGACTCAGCCGATGCTCGACGTGCACAGCATCGCCGCAGGCGGCGGCTCGATCCTCGCGTTCCGCGACGGCCGCTTCGCGGTGGGACCTGCTTCCGCGGGCGCGGATCCCGGCCCGATCTGCTACGGGCGCGGCGGCCCGCCGACCCTCACCGACGTACAGGTGCTGCTCGGTCACCTGCGCCCCGATACCCTGCCGGCGGTGTTCGGGCGCGACGGCAAGTCGCACATCGACCGCGAGGCGGTAGCTGCCAGATTCGGCGCGCTCGCCGCCCAGCTGAGCGCGCCGGCGGCGCACGGCTGTTCGGCCGAGTTGGTCGCCGAATCGTTCCTCGCGGTCGGCATCGAATCGATGGCCAACGCCATCCGCCAGGTAGCCGCTCGCCGGGGGCTCGACGCCGGCGACTTCACGCTCTTTTGCTTCGGCGGCGCCGCCGGCCAGCACGCCTGCCGCGTGGCGCGCGCCGCCGGGATGCGCCGGGTGCTGGTGCACCCGCTGGCAAGCGTGCTGTCGGCGTTCGGTATCGGCGTGGCCAATCGCCTGGCGGTGCGCCGCGCGAGTCTGCGCCAGCCGCTCACCGAGGCGGGCTTGAGCGCGGCGCGCACGGCTCTCACGCGGCTTGAGAGTGAGGCGCGCGCGGAACTCACCGCCTTCGAGGGCGAGCCGGGGCGCGTGCAGGTGGCGCAGCTGCTCGAAGTTCGCGCCGGCGACAGCGACGTCACTGTGTCCGTTGCGCTCGCCTCGCTCGCACAAGTGCGCGAGCACTTCCACGCCGATCACCTGCGGCGCTTCGGATTCGCGGCGCATACACTCGAGGTGGTCATCGAGGCGCTGCGCGCGGAGGCGCGCCTCGGCTCGATCGACCCCGGAGCACTGTCCATCCCGGCGCCTGCGGCGGCGGCGGCGCTGCCCGCCACGGCACGTGCCTGGTTCGGCGCCTGGCGCGAGGTGCCGCTGCTGTCCATGAGCGCTCTGCGCGGTGAGCTGCACGGGCCCGCCCTGATCGTCGAGCCGCACAGTACCGTGGTGCTGGAGAGCGGCTGGCGCGCGCGGCTGCTGACCGGCGGGGAATTGCTGCTCGAGAGCGACGCGCCAGGCCCCGTGTCCGACGCCGCGGCGGCCGATCCGCTCACCGTCACCGCCGATCCGGCGCGCCTCGAGATATTCAACAACCTGTTCATGCATATCGCCGAGCAGATGGGCGAGGTGCTGCGGGCGACCGCGCAGTCGGTCAACATCCGCGAGCGGCTCGACTACTCCTGTGCACTGTTCGACTCGCGCGGCGGGCTGGTCGCGAATGCGCCGCACATGCCGGTGCATCTGGGCTCCATGGGGGCGAGCGTGCGGGCGGTCATCGAAGCACAGGCCGGCGGGTTGCGCCCGGGAGATTCCTGGCTGCTCAACAGCCCCTACCACGGCGGGACCCACCTGCCGGACATGACGGTCGTCACCCCGGTGTTCATGCGCGGCGCGGCACGTCCGGACTTCTTCGTCGCCTCGCGAGCGCACCACGCCGACATCGGTGGCATGACTCCGGGCTCCATGCCTCCCTTCAGCCGCACCATAGAAGAGGAAGGCACGGTGTTCGAGCGTTTCGCGCTGGTGAGCGCCGGGCGGCTGCGCGAGCCCGAACTGTACGCGGCGCTTGCCGCGGGCCCCTGGCCGGCGCGCAAGCCCGGGCAGAACCTGGCGGACCTGCGCGCGCAGCTCGCCGCCAACGCCCGCGGCATCGCCGAGATCGAGCGCGCCGTGCTCCGCCACGGACTTGGCAGCCTGCACGAGCGCATGCGCGAGGTCCAGGACAACGCGGCGCTGTGCGTGCGCAACGCGATCGAACGGCAGCTGAGCGGACAGTTCCGCTACGAGATGGACGATGGGCAGGTGATCGCGGTGCGCGTGGACATCGACCGCGGCAAGCGGCGTGCGCGCGTCGACTTCAGCGGAACTTCCGCGCAAGGGCCCCACAACTTCAACGCCCCGCGCGCCGTGTGCCTGGCCGCGGTGCTGTACGTGTTCCGCACGCTGATCGATCGGCCGATCCCCCTGAACGAGGGCTGCCTCGAACCACTCGAGATCGTCATCCCACCCGGCTCGATGCTCGACCCGCGCGAGCCCGCGGCGGTGGCCGCCGGCAATGTCGAGACCTCGCAGTGCATCGTCGATGCCCTGTACGGTGCGCTCGGAGTACTGGCAGCCTCCCAGGGCACGATGAACAACCTCACGTTCGGCGATGAGCAGGTGCAGTACTACGAAACCATCGCCGGTGGTGCCGGCGCCGGCCCGCAGTTCGATGGCTGCGATGCGGTCCACACCCACATGACCAACTCGCGGCTCACCGATCCGGAGATCCTCGAGGGCAAGTTCCCGGTGCTGGTGCGCGAGTTTGCGATCCGCCGCGGCTCGGGCGGCCTGGGCCGCCACCATGGCGGCGACGGGGTGATACGGCGCCTGGAGTTTCGCGCCCGCCTCTGCGGGGCGCTGCTCGCCAATCACCGCCGCATCGCACCGTTCGGCCTCGACGGCGGGCAGCCGGGGGCGCGCGGCGAGGCTCGCATACACCGCGCAGGCGGTGCAGTGGAAACCCTGGGCGCTACGGCGCGCTTCGACGTCGCGCCGGGGGACGAGCTCATCATCCTCACCCCCGGCGGCGGGGGATTCGGGACTCCGGCCTAATCGGACTAGCGCCTATCCCGTGCGTTCGCGCGTACACGGAGTGCTCGGCTGGCGCGCTCGATTTTGCAGATGAGTGTCTAGCCACGCAAAATTGAGGTCTCGATCTCCCACTCGACGCGCTCCCGGGCGGTGGCGGAGCGGTTCACGGACACGGGCCGCACGCGGCTCGCGCCGGCGCGGTGGGTGACCAGCCAGGTGTCGAATTCCCCGGGCTTGCTGGTGGCGAACCCGAACAACAGGTTGAACTTGCCCTCGGCGAGGGTCTGCGGGCGGTTGACCCGCTCATCGCAGATGACGAAGTGGGTCTCGTCGTCCTCGACACCGGCGAAGGCTCCCTGCGCCTCGAGCGCATCGAGAAAGACCTCCACCTGAGCTTGCGCGCGCTCCCAGGTCGCAGGCCCGTTGTGCTCGAGCAGCACCCAGCGCGTGCCCTGTTCGACGCTCGCCGCGATGAACAGCGCGAGGCGCCGGGCCGACAGGTAGCGCCAGTCCGACGCGCCGCTGCCGCCCGCCGCGAGCGTGCGCGGGCTGACACCCGGGCGCGAACCGCCACGCACCGCCAGCAGTGTGTTCACACCGGCCTGGGCAAGGCGCGCCCGGTCCGCATCGGACACCGCCACCGCGGGACGCAGTCCCGGGCGCAAGATGGCCTCCTCGCTCTCGGCCGCCGTCCACACCGGCCGGGTGTCGTCCGAGCGCGCGATCATTCCAGCCGCCGCTCCACACGTGGCGAAGGTTTCCACGCGACCCCTGAGGCGATCCAGGGCCTGGATGCGCGGGTAGTACATCACCGCGCAGTCGCTGCGGAACGGCCAGGTGCGCAGGGATTCCAGCGCGGCGGGCGCGCTCGTCCACGAGGACGGCGGATCCACGACGAGGAGCGCGCAGCGCTCGCGGCAGATGCGCGCCGCGACGAGCAGCGTCGATAACCCGACATCGCGCTCGCGCCCGAGGGGCGGAATGCACAGCAGGTTGAAGCGCGGGGCGCCCGCGAGTGCGAACAGCCCGCTGCCCTTGGCGGCAGAGCCTATGAGGTCATAGTCGGTGAGCGGCGCGCCGTCATCGCCATCGGGATTGGAAAGGGTGTAGCCAACGGCGACCCCGCCGGGACCCCCGGCAGAGCGATCCGGACGGCGCGCGGGAACGGCGCTCCGCACCCGCACCAGGCGTGATTCGAGCAGCACGTCTGTCACGAACCGGCCCGATCCGGGTCCGACCGACACACGCCGGTAGATTTCCTGGTCTTCGACCAGCTCCGATCCCGCGGTGCGCACCCGCTGCACTACGAGGTTGAACCGGTCCTCCTCGGCCCCCGTCAGACCGTCGTAGTCGACCGATGCGCGCAGGTACTCGCGCGAGCCGGGATTGAGCGCCGCGAGGATGAGTGCGCCGCCGGCCGCCGGCAGGGTGAGCGTCGGCGGACGCGCCCCGTTGGCGACGCGGACGATGCGCGCCTCGCGCCCGCCGTTCTCGAAAAACTGCTCCACGGCATACGACAGCGTCGCGGGTTGCCACAGGCCGCCGAAGTGCTGTTGGAATTCGTTGAAACTGCGGACCGCGAGCGGGTGATTGACCGGGCCCTTGAGAGCGCGGCCCACGAAGGCGGCGATTCCGGTCGGCACGCGGTCGATCGCGTGACGGTCACGGCTTTGTTGTACGAGTTCTGCGCCGGACGCGGGGCTGTCGGCCACTCAAGCGCCTCTTGGGATCTGGCCCGCGCGACTCTAGCACAGCGTGTCGCGCGCTGTTGGCACGATCGCGGATGGCCGCACACGGCCCCTGATCGACGAGATCCGCTATCGTCTGTCCGCCGCCGCTGGCGCCAGGCGGATGCCGCTCGGGGCGAATCTGCCGGATGGGGACCGGCATGCACTCGAGGCCTACTTCACGGCCCTGGCCGGTTCCGCGAACTGAGACCTCGCTGCCTCCGCCGCCGCGCGACCCGTGACGGGTGTCGCGTTCGACATAGCACACAGCGCACATACTCGAGCTCGTCGAATGCCACACGGGTGCCGTCACATGCTCACGAGCCGCCGTCAGTGCGTTGACATTCACCGACCCCTGAGGCGATTGAGCGGGATCAGCGGTGATCGCTCTGGACGCGTCCGCGGCGTTGGAGTTGTTGCTCCAGGCACCCCTTGGCATCCGCGTCGCCGCTCGCACCCTTACGGCGGAGGAATCCCTGCACGCTCCGCATCTGCTCGATGTCGAGGTGACCCGGCTGTCGACAAACCGCGGCGCCTCACGACCGGCTTCGGCGAAGCCGATTGCCGTCGACTCGGCATGGGCATCCAATCCGACAAAACCAGTGCTAAGCTCGTTCATGGTCTGCCTCCTGTGCTTCCTGTAGATCACGCCCAATCGCGTTCTACCTGTGGCTCGGCACACGCAAGTGTGCAACCCACGGTACTGCGGGAGGCTGACCGCTTCCTCTGCTCAAGGGTAAATGCCCGCCCCCTCAGGGCGGGCCATGATGGCTAGTACCGCGGTGAAAGTTCGTAGCAATGAAGATTGAGCTGTCGCCCCTCGAGGCGCGCGTCATCGGCTGCCTCATCGAAAAGCAGATTACGACGCCTGACCAGTACCCGCTGTCACTCAACGCTCTGGTAAATGCCTGTAACCAGAAGAGCAATCGCAATCCACTCATGGCGGTGGACGAGACCACGGTCCAAAGCACCCTGGATCAGCTTGCCAGGAAGCACTTCGTGATCGAAAAATCCGGCTTCGGGAGCCGGGTTCCGAAATTCCAGCACAGGTTCTGCAACACGGAGTTCGGAGCACTCAAGTTCACTCCGCAAGAGCTGGCGATCATCTGTGAGCTGCTCGTACGTGGCCCGCAGACCCCGGGGGAACTGCGCACTCGTGCAAGTCGCATGGCCCGGTTCTCCGAGGTTGGTGAAGTTGAAGCCGCCCTCGAGAGCATGCGCACCCGAGAGGATGGTCCGTTCGTCGTACGCCTGCCGCGCGAACCCGGCCGCCGCGATTCGTGCTACGCGCATCTGTTCAGCGGAGCGATCGCAGCACTGCCGGTCGATGAGGCGCAGCCGGCCGAGCATTCGAGCGTCGCCGCGCAAACGCCCTCCCGCCTCGATCGCCTGGAAGAGCAGGTGCGGCGGCTGCGCGAGGAGCTGGATGACATCAAGCGTCGGATGCCACCGTAGCGTCGCTCTTGCGTTGCCTCCCGCCAATGGCGCTGTTCTTGTTGGATCCGGCGCGGCTACGGCTAACAATCTTTGGCATCGCAAGGACAGTGCGGTGCGTCGCCCGAACTCACGGGATTGCTGCATCCCTCGACACCTGGGTGCGGATTGATCCGCGGCCTCGCCGCTGCGGCCCTGTCGGACTCTCGCGGAAATTACCCAAGAATTACCTAAGCGCGGCTTAGCCGTTCCGTAGATAGATCGATCTAAAGCTTTGATTTTATTGGTGTTCACAAGGGGATTCGAACCCCTATTGAGGCAGCGATCGACACGGGCCGGGAGTAGTGGTCCTCGTCGACACCAACATCATCGCCTACCTCACGATAGCCGGTGATCGCACATCTGCGGCGCAGGAACTCTACCTGCGCGACTCTGATTGGCGCAGTGAAGGATTTGTGCCTGTCGAGCTCGCGGCACATCGCAAGCTTGTTTTCGAGCGCCACCTCCCCTGGCCTATCGCATTGTGACGCTGCGAGGGCGTCAGCAGCAGCTTGTAGCGTGCGAAGTTGACCCGATCGGCTCCGCCAAAGTTGCGATAGGTGCGTGCACGAGCCGTTATTGGGCACCGCGATGTTGGGGTCGCAAAAGATGGCGCGTCCCTGAAGTCGGACTGCGACCACTTCGAGGAGCTGATCTCATCCTGGTTGTAGAAGCTCGCCACGAAAATGCCCGTGAATTGCCGTTCGAGCCGCCGGCGGTCACGTCCGCCTGCGTCGTGCGTCCGCCCTTGCTGTATAAAGTGATGCGCTGCCACACCGATCCGCGGGCGGCGCAGCGCGCTCCACCTGCCGTTGTGATTCCTCGGCGCGCGCACGCTCGAGATCCTCACGCTTGCGGGTGATCTCCGCGAGCATCAGTTGCAGCCACTGCGACAGCGCCGGGGCGAGCGACTCTTGTCCCGGCGAGAGCGCCGAGCTGAGCGACTCTTCCCCCTGCGAGAGCGCCGGAGCAGGCGACGTTTCTTTCATCGTCCGCCGTCCTTGGGAGCCACGGTCGACGGCGCGCTCGTCTTGCCGGCGGAGGCCGAGCCCGGCCCGCCGGGAGCAGCCGCCGC
The DNA here is from genome assembly GCA_050739055.1 of Steroidobacteraceae bacterium. GTDB lineage: Bacteria > Pseudomonadota > Gammaproteobacteria > Steroidobacterales > Steroidobacteraceae > 13-2-20CM-66-19. The sequence goes on from JBOIAH010000499.1 coordinate 7,465, forward strand.
TTCCGGCACGGTTTGCTTCGGCTCGATCTCCGAGAGAATCTGCTTGAAGGACGCCTCATCCATCGGCAGATCGGTCTTGCCGTCCCAGGTGGAGCCTTGCGGAAGCACGTTCTGCACCCGCGGCGCGGCAGCCAGCGTCTGCTCGAGGCTCGCATCGGCGGACGAAACCGGCACCGGGACACCCCGCGGGTCGTGCGCGAGCGCCGCGACCCGGTCCCAGTTGATCTGCTCGTGATGGCTCTTCAGCTGCCGCTGCAGCGTGACCGCCAGCGACTTCGTCAGGAGCTTGCGTTGCGCCTTGCTCCAGTCGCGGGCATCGTCCTCCAGCACACCGAAGGGCTGCATGTAGAGTTGTCCATCGTGCCAGCCGAACACAAACGGCTGGTTCACGACGCGCACCTCAGTACCGATCGGCACCATGCCGAAGAACTGCTCGATGTCCTCCGGGTAGAGGCGGATGCAGCCGTGGCTCGAGCGCAGGCCGACGCCGGCCGGCTTGTTCGTGCCGTGGATCAGATAGCCCGGCCATTGAAGGTAGAAGGCGTACTTGCCGAGCGGATTGTCCGGCCCGGGGCCGATGACCGGGTCCAGGGCCTCGCCAAACTCGCGATGTTCCTTGCGCACCGACACCGGCACACGCCAGGTGGGGTCCTTCTCGCGCCGTACGATCTTCGTTACCCCCTGGGGCGTCGACCAACCCACCTTGCCGATGCCGATCGGATGGGTGAGCACCACCGGCCGCTCGCCGCGCTTCACGGGCGGGAAGTAGTAGATGCGCATGGCCGGGATGTTGATCACGATGCCGGTGTAGGGCGCGTTCGGCAGGATGAACTGCGTCGGCACGACGATCTCGCGCCCCGCGCCGGGCAGCCACGGATCGACCTTGGGGTTCGCCCGCAGGATCTCGTCGTAGCCGACGTTGAAGCGGCGGGCGATGTCGGTGAGCGTGTCGTCCTTGCCGGCCGCGACCACCTGCACCACGCCCGCGAGGTTCTGGCCGGGCTCAAGCTCGAAGCGCTCGGTGGCCACGGGCAGCGGCAGCGGGGGCGGTGCCGCAGGCGCGGCGGGTGTCGCGGGCGCCGGCGCGTGGTGGAGCGGGCCCAGGAGCGAGCACGCCGCGATCAGGCAGCAGCCAAGCCCCGCGAGCGCGGCGCGCATCGGAACTGTCCCCATATGCTTTGAATTATGACCGATGTCGCGCTGCGATGAATCGCGGGCGCTGGGCTACAGGAGCACCGGCTGGCTGGGCACGGCGCCATCGTTGGGCGTCTTTCCGGGGAAATGCCTGCCGAGGATCGCGCCCACGCCCAGGATTCCGACGACCGAGCCGTCGCGAAAACGCCTTTCGCGGTAGTGGTGCTCCATCTGCCGGCACACGGCCGCCCACTCACCCGGTGCGACCCGGGTGGCGATCCCGCGGTCAGCGATGATCTCCACGACGCGATCGGCCATCAGCACGTAGATCAGCACTCCGTTGTTGTGCTGCGTGTCCCACACGCCGAGCTGGCCGAACAGCTGCAGGGCACGCTGCCGCGCCGGCAGGTCGCGCCACAGCTCCGGTAAATCGAAGGCCGTCTCGACCACGAAACGGATCTCGCCGCCGTGGCGTGCCTCGCACTCCACCACCGCCTGCTCGATGGCGTCGCGGACTTCCCGAGTGAAGTGCCGGCGGGTGCTCCAGCGCGTCGTGGCGAGATGGCGGAAGAGACGCAGGAATTTCATCTGCAGGCCCTACCAGCTCCCGCCTGCGCCGCCGCCGCCGAAGCCTCCGCCGCCACCGCTAAATCCCCCGCCCCCGCCGCCGAATCCGCCCCCGCCAAAGCCGCCGCCGAATCCGCCCCAGCCCCCGCCGAAACCCCCGACGCGCGGGTAGGTCGACCAGCCGCTGCCGCGCGAGAGGCCTCCCAGCAGCGTGAACAGGAGCGCGGCGAGCGCCGCCAGTCCCGCGAGCAGCAGCGCGTAGCCCGCGATCCACACCAGCAGCCCCGCGCCCGCGGCCGTGAAGGCCGAGCCCAGGGTGCGTCCGAAGATTCCGCGCAGCACGACCGAGCCGATGAACACGGCGCACAGCAGCGCCGGCAGCAGGTTCCCGCCATGGGCCCGACGGTTCGGCTGCCACCGTTCTTCGGGGGGCGGCAGCGGCTCGCCCTGGATGAGCCTCATCATCTGCTCGAGGCCGGCATCGATCCCGCCGTAGAAATTTGCCTGGCGAAACGCGGGGGTGATGGTCTCGTCCACGATGCGCTTGCACATGGCATCGGTCAGGACGCCCTCCAGTCCGTAGCCGACCTGGATCCACAGGTGCCGGTCGTTCTTGGCGATGACGAGCAGCGCCCCGTCGTCGACCTTCTGCCCGTTAACCTCTTTGCGGCCGAGCTTCCACTGGTCGGCGACCCGGAACGAGTACTGAAAGATGTCCTCCGGTTCGGTCGTGGGCACGATCAGCACCGCGAGCTGCGTGCCCTTGGCGGACTCGAACGCCGCGAGCTTCTGCTCGAGGTTGGTCTGCTGCTCCGCAGTCAGGGTACCGGTGAGATCCGTGACGCGCGCGGTGAGCTTCGGGATCGGCTGCAGTCCCTGCGCAGCGGGCGGCGCTGCGCCGGCGGCCGCAAGCCCTTGCGTGGCCACGGCGAGGCCCAGGCCCACAAGCAGCGGCAGCGCAACTCCCGCCCAGCGCGGGGGCCGAGGGCCCTGCGTCATTGCTTCGCGGATGGTCCCGCGGGGGATGCCGCCGGCGGCTGTGCGGGCGCGGCCCCTGTCGAGGTGTCGAAGCTGACCGCCGGGGCGGTCGCGATCTGCTGTGCGTTGGCGACCGTGAAATTCGGCTTCACCGTGAAACCGAACATCTTCGCCGTGAGGTTCACCGGGAACGAGCGCACCGTGACGTTGTAGCTGCGCACCGCATCGATGTAGCGGTTACGCGCGACGGTGATGCGGTTTTCCGTGCCCTCGAGCTGCGACTGCAGGTCGCGGAAATTCTGGTCGGACTTCAGGTCCGGATACCGCTCGACCACCACCATCAGGCGGCTGAGCGCCTGGGTGAGTTCGCCCTGCGCTGCCTGGTACTTCTGGAAAAGCTCCGGGTTGTTGAGCACCTGGGGCGTGATCTGGATGGAATTGGCCTTGGCACGCGCCTCGGTCACCCCGACGAGCACTCGCTGCTCCTGCGCGGCGTAGCCCTTCACCGTGTTGACGAGATTGGGGATGAGGTCGGCCCGCCGCTGATACTGGTTCACGACCTCGGCCCAGGAGGCCTTGACGCTCTCGTCCTGCTGCTGCAGCGAGTTGTAACCGCAGCCCGGCAGTCCCAGCACCGCGGCGGCGAGTAAGGCGACAGTCCACGCACGCATCGAGTTCTCCTTCCCCACGAGCCCGGAGGCGACGCCCCGGGGTCTGCCGATTGTCACACGAGCGGCAAAGCGGCGTCGATTTCGGGCAAAAAAAACCCCAGGTTTTCAGGCCTGGGGTTTGAAGGGCGGACCTTCGATGAAGGGAAGGAAGTCCGCCAGGGGATACGTCAGTGCAATCGAGCCCAGTGAAGGATACGGATCTGTTCCGTATCCAGATCGAAACTCTGTGCCAGGAGCGCGCGCAGCTCGCGGTTGGCGCGCGCCTGCGTCAGGGGCTCCCGCAATTCGACCACACCACTCCATTCATTGCCCGGGGCGCTGCGCGCCTTGCCCGTGCCCGTGACGAAGTGAGTGTAATACTTGGTAGCCACGGTTCTAAAGGTTAGTAGCGCCCTGCGCCGCCCGTCCGTGAGATGTTCCACAGAACCCTCGATTTCTGTAAAAGGGACTGCGACATAATCCACAGGATTCCTCGCGGATGGGACGCTTTCGGCAGGCGGCGCCGGCGGGCTCGAAATACATCACCCCGGAAGGCGCCCGGCGGCTGCGCGCCGAGCTCGAGGAGCTGTGGCGCGCGGAGCGCCCCCGCGTGACCCAGGCGGTCGCCGCGGCCGCCGCCCAGGGCGACCGCTCGGAGAACGCCGAGTACATCTATGGCAAGCGGCGGCTGCGCGAGATCGACCGCCGGGTGCGCTTTCTGCGGCGGCGGCTCGACGGCATGGTGGTGGTCGAGCAGCCCCCGTCGGACCGCAGCGCGGTGTTCTTCGGCGCCTGGGTGCTGCTCGCGGGCGAGGACGGGAGGCAGTCGCGCTACCGCATCGTCGGCCCCGACGAATTCGACATGGCGCCCGGCTACCTCAGCATGGACTCCCCGTTAGGCAGGGCGCTGCTGCGCAAGGCACTCGACGCGCAGGTGGTGGTCGAGACCCCCGGCGGCGATCGCCTCTACCGGATCGTGTCCATCGAGTACCCCCCGCCGGCGCCGTAGGCGAGCAGGCCCGTTTTCAGCCAGGCGCTTGCGGGGCGCGCGCTCTACCAGAGCACCCGGACGTTCTTGAACTGCCACGGATCGCTCTTGTCGACGTCTTCGGAAAACAGGCGCTCGCGCTCGTGCAGCGGGGTCCAGTCGGTGTACTCCCCGGAAACCGGACCGAGGTAGGGCATGCACAGCTCGAGATTGCGCCGGAAATCCATCTCCTCCGGCTCGACGATTCCCAGGTTGGGATTCTCCATGGCCCACACGACCCCGGACAGCACCGCCACGGTGACCTGCAGGCTCGTGGCATTGTTGTGCGGCACGAGCTTGCGCGCCTCGGCGACGGAAAGCTGCGAGCCGTACCAGTAGGCGTTCTTGCGGTGGCCCGCGAGCAGCACCCCCAGCTCGTCGATCCCTGTGGTGATGTCGTCCATCAGGATGCGCTGGCGCTCCTGCTGCACGTAGTTGCGCCCGGCGAGCTCGTACACCGACATCACGGCCGCATCGCACGGGTGATAGGCGTAGTGCACGGTCGGGCGGTATAGCACCTGCGCCCCGTCGCGCACCGTGAGGTAGTCGGCGATGGAGATTGACTCGCCGTGAGTGATGCAGAAGCCATGGAAGTAGCCGGCGCGCGGCGTCCAGGTGCGCACCCGCGTGCCGGCCCCCGGCTGCATGAGGTAGATCGCCGCGAGGCACCCGAAGTCCTGCCGCTTGCCGTCGCGGGGAAAGTTGCGCTCGTGCGTGCCCCAGCCCATCTCACTCGGCTGCGAGCCCTCGCTCACGAAGCCGTCGATCGACCAGGTGTTGACGAACTCTCCGGGCTGCTTCGGCTTGTTCGAGACCTGTGTGTCGCGTTCGGCGATGTGGATCACCTTGACCCCGAGGCGCCGTGCGAGCTCGCCCCAGTCGGTCCGTGAGGTCGGCTTGCCGGCGTCCACCTTGGTGTCGGCGGCGACGTTGAGCAGCGCCTGCTTCACGAAGTGGGACACGAGCCCGGGATTGGCGCCGTGGGTGAGCACCGCGGTGGGCGCGCGCTCGTTTCCGGGGCGCAGGGCGAGCACCTCCTCGCGCAGCGCGTAGTTGGTGCGGCGGGCGACCGCCACGGTGGGATCGGTGTAACCGCCCGGCCAGGGTTCGAGGCACGTGTCGATGTACATCGCGCCCTTCTCCCAGCACAGCTTGATGAGCGCGAGGCTCGAAACCTCTACCGCCACGTTGATGAGGAAGTCGCCGCGCCCCAGCAGCGGATTGAGGACCCGGCGGTGGTTCTCGCGCGTGAGGCGCTCCTTGACGAACTTGATGCCGTACTCGGCGGCCACTTCGCTCCCCCTGTCCTCCGCCGTCACCACCGTGAGCCGTTCGGGCGCGACGCCGATGTGCCGCAGGATGAGCGGCAGTACGCCCTGGCCGATGCTGCCGAATCCGATGAGCAGAATGCGTCCGGGAAACTCGACGTGAACTTTGTGGTCGTTACTCATGATGCTAAGTCAGTGATGAGGGTGGGCGGCCGTGCGGCCGTGTTCAATGCCCGGAGCGTATCAATCGGCTCTGCGCGGCTCAATTTCGTCGCTGCGGATCCGCGGCGCCGCACCGGCTCATTTCCAGTGGGGCGGATAGGTGCGCTGGTAGCCCGGGAGCGCGGCCACGCGCGCCAGCCAGCGTCCGAGGGCCGGATAGTTGACTTCCACCGGCATGAAGCGCGAGGACAGCTCGCGCGCCTCCGGACGTTCGAGCGCGCGCTTCAGCAACTGGATGCCCGGGAAAATCACCATGTCCACCGCCGAGAAACTCTCGCCCACCACCCAGTCGGACTTCGACAGCCTTGCTTCGATGGTGCGCGCTTCGTTCGCGACCGCGTGCATTGCACCGGTAATCTCGTCGCCGGCGAGATCCGCCTTGCCGAAGAAGATCCCGCGCGCGATGGTGGTCAGGTGCGGCTCGATATAGGCCTGGTACTCGCAGATGACGCGCATGATGGTGCCGGCTTCCTCGGGCGTACGGCCGAAGATGGGCGGCTGCGGGTACTTCAGGTCGAGGTAGTACAGTATCGCGAGGGACTCGAAACACACGTAGTCGCCGTCCTTCAGCACCGGCACCCGGCCGCGCGGGTTGAGCGCCAGCATCTGCGGCGACTTGTGCTCCTGCTTGGAGAACTGCAACAGGTGGCTGGTGTAGGACAGGCGCTTGTACTCGAGCGCCAGCAGCACGCGCCACGCAAAGGGACTGCCACTGCCCCAGTAAACGTCGATTGCCATCGGTCCCCCGCGGGAGGTGCTGGCCCGATTGTAACGACAAGTGCGCGGCGCCGAAAATGTGCGCCAGCGGCCTTAAGCAGGAGTACTTGCATGCACACGACATTGATCGAGGCGCCCGAGCTGGCCGAGCACGTCGCCGATGCCGACTGGGCCATCCTCGACTGCCGCTGCGAGCTCGCGCTTCCCGGCGGGGGCGAGCGCGCCTGGGCCGCCGGGCACGTGCCGAACGCGCTCCATGCCGATCTCGAGCGCGACCTGTCCGGTCCGCGCACGCCGTGCGCCGGGCGCCACCCCCTGCCCGCGGTCGCCGCGCTCGCCGCCACCTTGGGCCGCTTCGGGATCGACGCCGGGGTGCAGGTGGTCGCCTACGATCAGGCTACGGGCGCTTTTGCCGCACGGCTGTGGTGGCTGCTGCGCTG
>JBOIAH010000500.1:0-1169 GCA_050739055.1 Steroidobacteraceae bacterium
GCGTAGTGCCGTCCACGCGCGCGCGGTTGGCGGCGAGCTGCTGCCGGGCCATGGCGAGCGCCGCCTGCGCGGCCTGCACCGCATCGCGGGCGTGTTGCAGCTCCTCACCGGATACGGCGCCCGAGGCTCCGAGGCGCACCCGGCGCGCCAGGTCGCTCTGCGCCGCGGTGAGGTCGGTGTGCTTCACTTCGACGGCTGCCTGCAGCTGCGCGCTGGTGGCGAACAGGTTGCGCACGTCCCGTACGGCGCGCGCCAGCTGGGCCTCCGCCGCATCGAGCGCCACCTTGGCGTCGGCCTGGTCGAGGCGTACCAGTGGCTGGCCCGCCTTCACGAACTGGGTGTCGTCGGCACCGATCGCCACCACGGTGCCGGAGATCTGTGGGGTGATCTGCACCACGTTGCCGCTCACGTAGGCGTCGTCGGTGCTCTGGTGCCAGCGCAGCACGTGCGCCCAGTACACCCCGTACAGGAGTCCCACGGCGAGCACCCCGGCGACGGTCCCGGCGAGCCAGCGCCAGCGCCGGCTCGTCACGGAGACCCGCGTGGGGGTGGAAGGAGGCGGTGTGCTGTTCTGCGTGGTCATTTCGATCCTTGGTCCGGATAATTGAGCGTCCATTGATCCCTCAGGCGCTGGCCTTAGGCTCGAGCTCCAGCGCGTTCTCGATCATTCGCGCGAGCAGACCCTCCAGCTGGCGCGCTTCAGCTTTGGTGAAGCCGCGCAGAAACCGGTTCTGCACCGCCATCGACATCTCGCGCATCCGCGGGTACGCCGCCTTGCCCTCGTCCGTCAGTTCCAGGTGCACCAGCCGGCGGTCCTCGGGACTGCGGCTGCGGCGGATCAGACCCTTGCCCTCCAGGCGATCGAGCATGCGCGTCATGGCGCCCGCGTCATACGAGATGCCCTTGCACAGATCGGACGCGGATTTCGGCTCCGGGTCCTTGGCGAGCGAGGCGATGACGATGAACTGCGCTGCGCTCAAGCCCAGCGGCGCGAGCCGCTTGTCGGCGGCCAGCTCCTTATCGAGCGCCGCGAGCATCTCCACACGCACGCGGGACAGCAGTGAACCGATGGCCTTGCGCGGCTGGTAGCTCGCGCTGTCGTAAATGTTGCCCAAGGTCGCTCTCCGTGGCATCTCCCCTTCGGGAGACGAGCTGGCCCGCCTCGGGAG
>JBOIAH010000501.1:0-3325 GCA_050739055.1 Steroidobacteraceae bacterium
GCCAGCGCCACGCGCCGCGCAATGCCGCCGGACAGCTCCGCGGGCATCAGCCGCGCAGCGCCGCGCAGACCCACGGCCTGCAGCTTGGTGAGCACCAGGCGGCGGATCAGCGGTTCGGGAAGATCGGTGTGCTCGCGCACCGGGAAAGCGACGTTCTCGAACACGTCCATGTCGGTGAGCAGCGCACCGTTCTGGAACAACATGCCCATGCGCCTGCGAAGCGCGTAGATCTCGCGGCCACCCAGGCTCGCGAGCTCCCGGCCGAACACCCGCACTTGGCCGCGATCGGCACTGTGCTGCGCGGTGACGAGCTTCAGCAGCGTCGTCTTGCCCGTGCCGCTCGGTCCCATGATGGCGGTGATGCGGCCCCGCCGCACCGCGAGGTCGAGTCCGGCGAAAATCGGCCGCCCGCCCACGGCGTAGTGCACGCCGCGCACCTCGACCACCAGGTCGGCCGCGGGAGCGGCTGACGCGGGCTGTGCGGATGTGGTTGTCAAGCGAGCCGCGCCGCCGTGGGGCTCAGGCGGCCTGGCTCTCCATTTCGGCGCTGTAGCGGCCGAGGGTCGCAAGACCGTTGAGCTTCGCGCGTTTGGAGAATTCCCTCTGCGCGGCGCTGAAGTTGGCCGCCGCGCCACCCCAGGCCGTGAGCGCCGTGTCCTGCAGTGCGCGGCCGTAGCTGAAGGTCAGCAACCAGGGCAGTGGTGCTCCGATCCGGTTCATGAGCGCGAGATGCAGCGTCGCCTCCTGCGGCGACTGCCCCCCGGAAAGGAACGCGATGCCCGGCACCGCCGGCGGCACATGGCGGCGCAGGGTGCGCAGCGTAGCCTCGGCGACCACCTCGGGACCGGCGCGGTGGGCCGCCTTCTTGCCCGGGATCACCATGTTGGGCTTGAGCACCATGCCCTCGAGCAGCACGCGGTGCCCGCAGAGCTCACGGAACACGGTCGCGAGCACCTGGTTGGTCACCTCTTCGCAACGCTCGACGGAGTGCGCCCCGTCCATCAACACCTCCGGCTCGACGATCGGGACGATGGCGTTTTCCTGGCAGAGCGCCGCGTAGCGCGCCAGTGCATGCGCGTTCGCCTCGATGGCGAACGGGGTGGGAATGGCATCGGTGATGTCGATCACCGCCCGCCACTTGGCAAACAGCGCACCTAACGAGCGGTACTCGATCAGACGCTCGCGCAGACCATCGAGGCCCTCGGTGACGGTTTCGCCGGGAAACCCGGCGAGGGGCTTCGCGCCCTGGTCCACCTTGATGCCCGGGATCATGCCCCGCTGCATCAGGTACTGGGGGAAGGGTGTCCCATCGCTGGCTTTCTGCCGCAGGGTCTCATCGTAGAGGATCACCCCGCTCACCGACTCGGCGGCGGCCGGAGCGCTGAACAGCATTTCGCGGTAGGCGCGCCGATGCTCCTCGGTCGAATCGAGCTTGATGCTGTCGAAGCGCTTCTTGATGGTGCCGGTGCTCTCATCCGCAGCCAGGATCCCCTTGCCCTTGGCCACCATGGCGCTCGCCACGTGCATCAGCTCGTTCGGATTCATCGGTCCCGCCTCGTGAACAAAGCCCTGAAATCGGGGGCGCCAAGGATAGCAAAATCGACCCGCGCGCTTGGTTCCGGCCGTAATTAGTACTAAACTAGTCCTAGTTCTGGAGGGGTGCCCCATGCTGCGCATCAGCCGGCTCACCGACTACGCCACCGTGCTGCTCGCCGCGCTCGCCGGCGAGCCCGAGCGCGTGCAGACCGCGGCCTCCCTCGCCGGGCAGACGCACATCGCCGCGCCCACCGTGTGCAAGCTCCTCAAGCAGCTGCAGCGCGCGCGGCTGGTGACCTCGACCCGCGGGCTGCACGGCGGATACCAGCTCGCGCGTCCCGCCGCGCAGCTCAGCGTCGCGGCAATCCTCGATGCGCTCGAGGGTCCGGTCGCGCTCACCGATTGCGCCGCCGGCCACGGCAACTGCGATATCGAGGAAAGCTGCCGCGTCAGCCGCGTGTGGCAGCGGCTGAATCTCGCCATTCGCCGCGCGCTCTACGACGTGAGCCTGGCGCAGCTCGCCGGGCTGGACGCCCCCCCGGCGCGCCTGCCGGCACTGGAGCGCGAAATGAAGGCCGCGGCCACCCGGGCGCCGGCCCGAACCTGACTTCAGGACCCATGAGCGAAAGCGCCAAACAACTCGAGAGTCTGATCCGGCGAGGCTACCCGCATGGCTTCGTCACCGAGATCGACGCCGACACGGTCGCGCCGGGCCTCGACGAGGACGTCGTGCGCCTCATCTCGCGCAAGAAGCACGAACCCGCGTTCCTGACAGAGTGGCGGCTCAAGGCGCTGCGCCACTGGCTCACCATGAAGGAGCCGCACTGGGGGCACGTGCGGGTCGCGCCCATCGACTACCAGGCGATCTCCTACTACTCCGCGCCGAAGTCCCGCAAGGACGGGCCGAAGAGTCTGGCTGAAGTGGATCCCAAGCTGCTCGAGACCTACGCGAAGCTCGGCGTGCCGCTGCACGAGCGGGCGCGGCTCGCCGGTGTCGCGGTGGACGCGGTGTTCGACAGCGTCTCGGTCGCCACCACCTTCAAGGAGCGCCTCGCCGCGGCCGGCGTGGTGTTCTGCCCGTTCTCCGAAGCGGTGCGCACGCACCCGGCCCTGATCGAGCAGTATCTGGGCAGCGTCGTGCCGTACACCGATAATTTCTTCGCGACGCTGAACTCCGCGGTATTCACCGACGGCTCGTTCGTGTACGTACCCAAGGGCGTGCGTTGCCCGATGGAGCTGTCGACGTACTTCCGCATCAACGCGCTGAACACCGGGCAGTTCGAGCGCACGCTGATCATCGCCGAGCCCGGAAGCTACGTATCATACTTGGAAGGCTGCTCGGCTCCCATGCGCGACGAGAACCAGCTGCACGCCGCGGTCGTGGAGCTCATTGCGCTCGATGACGCCTATATCAAGTACTCCACGGTGCAGAACTGGTATCCGGGCGATGCCGCCGGCGTAGGCGGAATCTATAATTTTGTCACCAAGCGCGGCGATTGCCGCGGCCGTAACTCGCACATCTCCTGGACCCAGGTGGAAACCGGCTCGGCGATCACCTGGAAGTATCCGAGCTGCGTGCTGCGCGGCGCGGGCTCGATCGGCGAGTTCTACTCGGTCGCAACCGTCAACAATCACCAGCAGGCGGACACCGGCACCAAGATGATCCACATCGGGCGCAACACCCGTAGCACCATCATCTCCAAGGGCATCTCCGCCGGGCACGGCCAGAATACCTACCGCGGTCTGGTGAAGATTCTGCCTTCGGCAACCGGCGCGCGTAACTTCACCC
>JBOIAH010000502.1:0-2482 GCA_050739055.1 Steroidobacteraceae bacterium
GCGCGACGGCCCCGACCGTGCCCTGCGCGGGCGGCACCAGGTCCGACACGCGCTCCCCGCGCTGCTCGGACTCGAGCTGGCCCTGGCGCTCGGCGGTGCGGAAGTAGTGATTGGGCACGAGGGCGATGCCTTCCTCCAGCGCGAACTCCTCCGCGCCCGCGCCCACCAGCAGTACGTGGCGAGACTTCTCCATGACGCGCCGTGCGAGCCCCACGGGATTCTTGACGTGCCGCACCGAGGCGACCGCCCCGGCGCGCTGCTGCCGCCCGTCCATGATCGCGGCGTCGAGCTCGGCCGCGCCGTCGCGCGTGAGGGCCGCGCCCCGGCCGGCGTTGAACGACGGGTCGTCCTCGAGCGTGCACACCGCGCTCGTCACGGCATCGAGACTGCTACCGCCGCGCTCGAGCACTGCGTAGCCGGCGTCGAGCGCTGCTTCGAGCCCCGCACGGTAGCGCTGCTCGCGCTCGGGCGAGAGCGTCGCGCGCGGCACCGCGCCGGCGCCGCCGTGAATGGCGATGGAGTACATGCGTCGCAGCTCCTTACGTCGATCAGTCCCCGTCCCGGTACATGGCGAGCTCGCGGCGGCCGCGCGAGTCGCGCACCCCGCGGAACATGCCCGCGCTGTTGAAATCCATGGCAACGTCGCCCCGGCGGTCGATGGCGATCACTCCGCCCTCGCCCCCGGAGCGCCGCAGCTTCTCGTGGATCATCACGTGCACCGCCTTCCCGAGCGGCAGATGCTGGTATTGCACCATGGCGCAGATGTCGTAGGCGACCACCTGGCGGATGAAGTATTCCCCCTCACCCGTGCCGGACACCGCGCAGGACTCATTGTTGGCGTAGGTTCCCGCCCCGACGATCGGGGAGTCGCCGACCCGCCCGCGGTGCTTGTTGGTGAGGCCCCCGGTGGAGGTGGCGGCCGCGAGATTGCCGGCGCGGTCGAGCGCCACGGCCCCCACGGTGCCGGTTCCCTGCGGCGGCGGCGGCGGCCTGAGGGGCACGATCGCGGCGCGCCGCGCTTCCTGCAGCTCGCGCACGCGCTGCGGCACCACGAAATAGCTCTCCGGCACCAGCACCACGCCCTGCTCGAGCGCGAACTCCTCGGCGCCCGCACCGACCAGCAGCACGTGCGGGGACTTGTCCATGACGAGGCGCGCGAGCTCGATCTGGTTCTTCACGTGGCGCACGGCCGCGACCGCCCCGGCGCGCGGACCGTTGCCATCCATGATGGCGGCGTCGAGCTCGGCGATTCCGTCGTGGTTGAGGACCGCGCCGCGGCCGGCGTTGAAGTGCGGATCATTCTCCATGGTGCGCACCGCGGTGATCACCGCATCCAGGCTCGAACCGCCGCGTTCCAGGACGGCGTAGCCGGCATCCAGCGCCGCCGCGAGCCCCGCCCGGTAGGAAGCCTCGTGCTCGGGCGTCATGCGCGAGCGCTCGATGACGCCCGCGCCGCCATGAATGACGATCGCCACCGGGTGCGGCTGGGCCGCCAGCAGCGGCGCGGCGGCGAGCAGCAGGCACAGCAGGACGGGTAGTTTGCGGCACGACATGACTCACCCCAAAGCAGTTATGATCGAACGCCCTGCACCGCTCGCACGTGCGGGGGCTTCGGCACTCGCGCGGCAAATCTTAAAGTGAAACCCGCCACGTCGCAGCGGATACGCAGCATTCTGGTCGCCAACCGCGGCGAAATCGCCATTCGCGTCATGCGGGCGGCCAACGAGCTGGGCGCGCGCACGGTCGGCATCTATTCGCAGGAAGACCGCTTCTCGCTGCACCGGACCAAGGCCGACGAGGCGTACCTCGTGGGCCGCGATCGCGCGCCCGTCGAGGCCTATCTTGACATCGCCGGCATCCTGGCCGTGGCGCGCGAGGCGCGGGTGGATGCGATTCACCCCGGATACGGCTTCCTGGCGGAGAACCCCGAGTTCGCGCGCGCCTGCGCCGCGGCCGGCATCGTCTTCATCGGTCCGCAGCCCGAGACCCTGCGCCTGCTCGGCAACAAGGTGATGGCGCGCGAGCTGGCGGTCGCGGCCGGCGTGCCGGTCATGCCCGCGAGCGCGCCGCTCCCGGCGAGCCTTGCCGAGTGCGCGCGGCTCGCGCAGGCGATCGGCTACCCGCTGATGCTCAAGGCGAGCTGGGGCGGCGGCGGGCGCGGCATGCGGGGGGTGGCGAGCGACGCGCAGCTCGCGGAAGCTCTGCCGGTGGCGCGGCGCGAGGCGCTGGCCGCGTTCGGCAACGACGAGGTCTACCTGGAAAAGCTGGTGCCGCACGCGCGCCACCTCGAAGTACAGATCCTCGGCGACCAGCATGGCGCTCTGGTGCACCTGTTCGAGCGCGACTGCAGCATGCAGCGCCGCAACCAGAAGGTGGTGGAACGGTCCCCGGCGGTGTTCCTCACCGCGCCGCAGCGCGCCGAGCTCACCGCCGCGGCGCTCGCCATCGGGCGCGCCGCGCACTATCGCAACGCCGGCACGGT
>JBOIAH010000503.1:0-8794 GCA_050739055.1 Steroidobacteraceae bacterium
TGTTCCGACTCCCGGCGGCTGTAGAGTCAGCATGAGAATCCTTTTCCTCGCACACCGCTTGCCCTACCCACCGCACAAGGGAGAAAAAATCCGCGCTCTGAACATTCTGAAGTTTCTCGCTCAGCGCCACGAGGTCCATCTCGGCTGTCCCATCGACGATGCGGCGGACCTGAGGCATGTTCCGCAGCTGCGTTCCTGGCTGCGTGGACTTACCTTCGAGCGCATTCATCCCGGATTACGGCGGGTGCTCGCCCTGGGGGCGATACTTGGCTCGCGTTCGATTACGGTCGCCTGCTTCTATTCGCGCCGGCTGCAACGGCGGATCGACGAGGTGATCGAAGCGCAGGACATCGAAGGCGTGTTCTGCTGCTCGGCGGCGATGGCCGAATACGTGTTCCGGTCGCGGCACGCGAGCCGCCTGCGCTCCGCCAGGCGGGTGATGGATCTGATCGACGTCGACTCCTTCAAGTGGCGTCAGTACGCGGGCCAGTCCACGCCGTGGAGCGCCTGGACTTATCGCCATGAAGCGCGCTGTCTCGCGGCGTTTGAGCAGCGCATTGCGCGCGAGTTCGAGTGCGTGTTCGTGGTGAGCGAGCAGGAGAAAGGCCATTTTCCCGGCAATACGCCGCCGCGCAACCTGTACGCTATGTCGAACGGCGTGGATCTCCAGTTTTTCTCTCCGGATCACAGCAAGCGCTGCACCCAGCCGGGACCGGTCCTGGTGTTTACCGGTGTGATGGACTACCGGCCCAACGTGGAGGGCATCCGCTGGTTCGTGGAGCGGATTTATCCGTCGATCCAGGCCGCCGTGCCCGGGGTCCGCCTGTACGTCGTCGGCAACCGGCCGAGTGCCGACGTGCAGCGCCTCGGCGCATATAACGGCGTGACCGTGACCGGTTTTGTCGAGGACGTTCGCGACTATCTGGCGGGCGCCAGCGCCTGCATCGCACCGCTGCAGATTGCGCGGGGAATCCAGAACAAGATTCTGGAAGCGATGGCCATGGGTCGCCCGGTGATCGCCACGCGCGTGGCATTTGAAGGCATCCGCGCACAGCCGGGCCGGGATCTTGTCGTGGCGGATGGCGAAGCGGCGTTTGCTGCCGCGACGGTCGAGCTGCTGCGGGACGCAGGACGCGCCGCCCAGATCGGGCGCAACGCGCGGCTGTGCGTCGAGCAGGGTTACTCCTGGGCGACCAGCCTGCGAGGGCTGGATGAGACTTTCGCGATTCGACCGACCGCGCATGCCCGCCTCGGCATGGTCGGGACAGCGTGAGGCGAATGGGACCCGGGCATGCAGCAAGATTTTCAGATCCCGGTTTTCGTCGAGGAACGCGCTGGTCTCAGGCGCCACCGCGAGGCTGTGCGCCTGGGGATACCGTTGCCGAGAGGATTGCTGCGCGAGGCCTCGGGGGCGGTGGTCGTCGCCGCAGACTCGGGTCGTTCACTCGAGCAGCAGGCCCGCGCGCTGGCGCGCTGGCCGGATCAGAGCATCAAGTGGCTGCTCCTCGACGTCTTGGCGAGCGTCGGTGCTCACCAACGCGCGGCCCTGTTGGTGCGCCCGGGGGACCCTGTGCAGGACAACCGAGTCGCGAGCGCTGTACCACTGAAGATCGGGGAGCACGGGGGAACGTTGCTGGTCGATACCGGGGCCGCGTGCTTCGAGCTAGGCGGCGAGCGCGGCGCACTCCTCGGTGCCGTGCGAGTCGGCGGCGCAAGCCTCCTCGATGGGCTCGGTGCGCGCATTCGCCTGCTTGACTGCAGCGCTCGGGAGTACGCGGCGTTTGCGGCGAAGGCCTACGTCGAGGAGGCCGGTCCAGTTCGCGCCGCGGTCGTCCTCGAAGGACAGCTCCGCCGCGCGGGTCGCACGGCAGCGCTGTTCAAGGCCCGTTTCACCTTCATCGTGCGCGCTACCAGCCTGCGGCTCGAATTTCAGCTTCGCAACCCGCGGGCTGCGAGCCACCGCGGCGGCTTGTGGGACCTCGCGGATCGCGGCACCGTCCGGTTCGAAGACCTTTCGCTCCGTATGACACCGGGGGCACCGGCGACCGAGTTGCGCTGGTGCGCTGAGAGTCCTGAGCCGATGCGCAGCCAGCGCCCGAGCCCGTGGACGCTGTACCAGGATTCGAGCGGCGGGGAGAGCTGGGATTCCGACAATCACGTCGATGGCACGGGTTCGCTCTCGGTGGCGTTCCGTGGTTATCAGGTGAGGACTGCCGACGGCGCGGGCCAGACCGCTACGACGGCAGGCGCGCGCGCGACGCCCTACCTGTGCGTGAGCTCCGGGGATGGCTCCATCGCCGTCACCGCAATGGACTTCTGGCAGAACTTCCCGAAGGCGCTGCGCTGGGACGGCCGCACGGTGAGCGTCGGGCTGTTCCCCGGCGAATGCCGCGTGCCGTTCGCCCTGCAGGGCGGCGAACAGAAGCGGCATACCCTGCTGCTCGAATTCCTGCCTCCGGATCAGGAGACATCCATTCCGGCGCTGCAGCACCCGCTCGCGGCCTGGGTCGATCCGGCCTGGATCGAGGAGTCCGGTGCGCTCGGCAGCTTCGTGACCGCACGCCGCGACCCGAACGACGCGTATCTTCGCTACGTGAATGCGATCGTCGACGGTCCGCATTCATTCGAGCGCAAACGCGAGCTCATCGACGAGTATGGCTGGCGCAATTTCGGCGACCTCTACGCGGACCACGAAGGCGTCCGGCATCCCGGACCCCGACCGCTCGTCTCCCACTACAACAATCAGTACGATTTCATTCACGGCGCATTGACGCACTTTCTCAGGAGCGGCGATGCGCGCTGGTGGCGGCTCGCACAGGATGCGGCCCGTCACACGATCGATATTGACATCTATCACACGAACCAGGACAAGGCGGCGTTCAACCATGGCCTGTTCTGGCATACCGATCACTACAAGCCTGCCGCGACGTGCACGCACCGCACCTACAGCCGGAGGAACGGGCGCGGGCGCGCCTACGGGGGAGGGCCGAGCAACGAGCACAACTATACGAGTGGGCTGCTGTTGTATTTCTACCTGAGTGGGGATGCGGAAGCCGCTCGCGCGGTCCGGGAGCTCGCCGACTGGGTGATTGCGATGGACGACGGTTCGCGCAACCTCCTCGGGTTGCTCGATTCCGGTCCGACGGGACTTGCGAGCAAGACGGTCGACTTCGCGTACCACAAGCCCGGGCGCGGAGCCGGCAACTCGATCAACGCGCTGCTCGATGGGTACCAGCTGCTGCAGGAGCGTCCCTACGTCGCCAAGGCCGAAGAGCTCATTTGCCGCTGCATTCATCCTGCCGACGACATCGATGCCCTGCAGCTCGCGGAGCCGGAACATCGTTGGTCGTACCTCGTCTTTCTGCAGGTGCTCGGCAAATACCTCGACCTCAAGGTTGAGTGGGGCGAGGCGGACTACATGTTCCACTACGCGCGCGACAGTCTGCTGCACTACGCGGCCTGGATGGCGCACAACGAAGTTCCCTACAAGGATGTGCTGCACAAGGTGGAACTGCCCACCGAGACCTGGCCGGCACACGACGTGCGCAAGGCCCACGTGCTGCACGTCGCGGCCAAGTATTCCCCGCTGGCGCTGCAGTCGCGGCTGCACGAGCGAGCTGCGTTCTTCTTCGGGCGATGTCTGCAGGATCTGCTGAGCTTCGAGACGGCCTTTCTGACGCGCCCGCTGGTCATTCTGTGCGTCTATGGACACATTCACGCCTATTTTCAGGTCCATCCGGGCGTTGCGGTCGAAGTGCGCGCTGCGGACTACTCCTACGGCCGGCCGGCGGTATTCAAGCCGCAGCGGGCACGCGTTCAGCTCGCTCTGCGCTCCCCACTCAGGATGCTTGCCGGCCGCGTGGTTCGCGGCGGCATGAGCACCCTCGGCGCGTTCCGCCGCCTGGTCTCACCGCCGCGGCCGTAGCCGCCTCTTGCGGGAGCGGTACCACATGAGCCATGGGATGGATCACGGAGCGAGCGGCGTCGAACGGCCGGTGCTGGCCTACGTCGTCAACTCCCTCAATCCCGGCGGTGCGGAGAAGCTCGTGGTGGAGATGAGCCTGGCGTTCGCCGCTCAGTTCCGCGTGCACGTATTCTGCCTCGATGAGCCGGGGCTATGGGCCGGCGAGCTGCGCGAGCGGGGCATTCCCGTGCACTGCCTGTGGCGCCAGCCCGGGCTCGATCTGCTGCTTGCCTGCAGGCTTGCCAGGGCGCTGCGCGCCTGCGGTGCCAGAATCGTTCACGCTCATCAGTGCACCGCCTGGTTCTATTCGGCGCTGTCCCGGCTGCGAAACCGCACACCGCGGCTGCTGCTCGAGGAGCACGGACGTTTTTTCCCGGAGAAGGACAGCCTCCGCCGCCGCGTTGTCAACCGTCTGCTGATCCGCCGGCTGACACACAGTTTTGTGGCCGTCTCGGAGGACATCCGCCGCCGACTGCAGCGCTACGAGGGGCTCGATGAGCGACGCATCGAAGTCATCTACAACGGCGTTGCCGCCGCGCCGCCGCTGAGCCACGCGGCGCGGGAAGCATTGCGCGCCGAATTCGGCTTCCGACCCGACCACTTCGTCGTCGGGACGGTCGGACGGCTCGATCCGATCAAGAATCTGCCCATGCTGGTGAGGAGCCTGGCTGCCGCCAGCGAGCAGTTACCTGCGATTCACGGGCTGCTGGTAGGCGACGGCGAGCAGCTCGCCCCGACCCGGGCTCTCATCGCGAGCGTGGGTCTCGCGGATCGGGTGCGCCTTACCGGCTTTCGCAGCGACGCGCGGCGGCTGATCCAGTCCATGGACCTGTTCGTACTCGCGAGCTTCAGCGAGGGCACCTCGATGGCGCTGCTGGAGGCTCTTGCGGCGGGCGTACCAGTCGCCGTGACGGCGGTGGGCGGCAATCCGGAGATCGTCGTGGAAGGGGAGACGGGCTGGGTCGTTCCGTCCGGGGCCGCGGGGGCGCTGAGCGCCGCGATGCTCGAGGCGGCTGGTGCTCCGCAATTGCGGCGTCAGCGAGCCGAGGCCGGCCGGCGCAGGTTCGAGGAGCGATTTGCGTTCGCGACCATGATCTCGAGCTACCTGCGGCTGTACCGCTCGATGCTTCCGGCCGAAGGCTGATTACACCGAAGATGGCATTCACAATGGCATCGCAGCAAATCGCAGCCCGCCGGGTCCTCAAGGCGGCCGGCTTTGCATTGTCGCTGGTGGCGGCGTCACCGCTCATCGTCGTGGCGTGGCTGGAGAAGCGACTGACGCGCAGCGAAGCCCTGTTCCTTCTGGCGAGTGAAACGCTCGCCATCGTGCCGGGTTTCCCGGGCTGGCTGCTGCGTGGCGCGTACTACTGCGGGACACTCGATCGCTGCTCCTGGGAGGTTCGTCTCGGCTTCGGGTCCTTGTTCACTCACCGCAACGCGGCGGTCGGCTCACGCGTATCGACGGGAGCGTATTGCGTCATCGGCCATGCGGATATCGGCGATGACGTGATGATTGGCAGCCGCGTGAGTATCCCGAGCGGGCGCCGCCAGCACCTCGATGATGCCGGGCGGCTGGCGCCAGTGACCCGCTTCGAGCGGGTAACGATCGGCTCCAATACCTGGATCGGAGAAGGCGCCATCGTCATGGCCGACGTCGGCAGCCGGTGTATCGTCTCGGCCGGCACGATCGTGACCAAGACGATGCCGGATGATTGTCTGATCGGCGGCAATCCGGCACGGGTGATCCGCGAGACCGATCCGGCCGCGGCCGCGACACCCACAGAGTGAAACGATGTGTGGGATCGCCGGATTCGTGAGCTTCGAGGGTCATCGCCGGGATGAGGCGGCGATGCGCGTGACGCGCATGGCCGAGGCGCTGATACACCGCGGTCCGGATGGGGGCGGCGTATTCGCAGACGACTTCGCGGCTTTGGGCCACCGGCGACTGGCGATCATCGATCTCGCCACCGGCCAGCAGCCGATGGCTGCGCTCGATGGCAGGGTGCAGATCGTCTTCAACGGTGAGATCTACAATTTCCACGCCGTGCGCGCCGAACTCGAAGCGCGAGACCACCGCTTCCACACCCGCTCGGATACCGAGGTCATCCTGCGCGGCTACCTCGAGTGGGGCGAAGAGTGTGTGGAACGGCTGAGCGGCATGTTCGCGTTCGCGATCTGGGACTCGCGCAGCCGGCGCCTGGTGCTGGGGCGGGACCGGGTCGGCAAGAAGCCACTGTATTACGTGCGCCGCGGCCCGGTGGTCGCCTTTGCGTCGGAGCTCAAGGCGCTGCGCGCCGTGGAGCTATGCCCCACCGCGGTGGATCCCGAATCGCTCGACTGCTACCTGACCTTCGGTTATGTGCCCGCGCCGCGCACCCTTTACCGGGGAGTGCACAAGCTGCGTGCGGCCCACTCGCTGAGCGTGACGGCGCACGGGCAGGTCGAGCGCCGCTACTGGGACCTGAGCTTTTCCGACCCGCAACCGCGCAGCCCGGCGGAGGCGGCGGAGGAACTCGAGCCGTTGCTCGATGATGCGGTAAAGTGCCGCCTCATGAGCGAGGTGCCGCTCGGGGCGTTCCTCTCGGGCGGCCTGGATTCGTCGCTGGTAGTGGCGTCAATGGCGCGCCAGATGGACCGGCCGGTCATGACCAACTCGATTGGGTTCGACGACCGCGCAGCGAGCGAGCTGCCGGTCGCGCGCTCGATTGCGGCTCATCTCGGCACGGATCATCGGGAATACGTCGTGACTCCCCGCACCCTCGAGGTCATCGAGAAGATCGCCTGGCATTTCGACGAGCCGCTCGCGGACTCGAGCGCGGTACCAACCTGGTACGTGTGCGAGATGGCGCGGCGCTCGGTTACTGTTGCGTTGTCCGGGGACGGCGGAGACGAGGCGTTCGGCGGCTATACGTCTCGCTACGTACCGCATGTGCTCGAATCGCGGATCCGCCGGGGGCTGCCGACGGCGTTGCGCGGCCCCCTGTTCGGCTCCATGGGGGCGGTCTGGCCGGGTTCCGCGGCGCTGCCGAAACCGCTGCGGCTGAAGACGATCTTCGAGAACCTGGCGGTCGGCGATCCCGAAGCGTTTTATCGCGACCTCGCCTGGCTGCGTCCGGATACGCGGGAGGCACTCTATTCACCCGACTTCATGCAATCGCTGCGCGGCTTCACTCCCCTGGAGGCGGTTGCTCCCTACTACCTCCACAGCGACGCCCCGGATCCGCTCGGCCGCTGCCAATACACGGATATCCACTTCTACATGACCGACGACGTGCTGGTAAAGGTCGACCGGATGAGCATGGCGCATTCGCTCGAGGTGCGTGCGCCTCTTCTCGATCACCGCATTCTCGAGTTTGCCGCGCGGCTTGCGGCGAGCGCCAAGATGAGCGCGAAGCGCGGCAAGCTGCCGCTGCGGCTGTTGGCTGCCCGGCGGCTGCCCGACAGGGTGCACGAGCTTCCGAAGCGCGGGTTCTCCCCGCCAGCAGCACATTGGCTGCGCGGTGAGCTGCAGCCGCTGGCACAGGAGGTTCTGTTCGACCGTCAATCGCTGCTCGCTCAGGTACTCGACCGCACCAAGCTCGGTCAGGTGTGGCGCGAACATCAGGACGGATCGCGCGACCACCACGTGCTCCTCTGGGGTCTGATGATGCTCGGCCTGTGGGAGAAGACCTGCGGCGCGCCGGGCTTCGCGCGGCCGAGCGCGGTGTGAGTGCCGGTTCGATGTCCGAGCGATTGCGATATCACCAGATGTTGGTTTCACCACACGTTGGCGGCGGAGCAAAGCTCGCCATGGAGATACACCGGCACGCGCTCGCTAGCCGTGGACCGGTGAGCCAGTTGCTGCTTCCGCCCGGCGCGGAGGCCGAGCAGCTGGCGCGCCACAACCAGTTCAGCTACGCGGGGTACCGGCTCGATCGCCTCACCGGCTCGAACCGGCTGCAGATGGTGGCGGAATGCCTGCGCTTGCGCCGCAAGATCGGCGGCGGTGCCGGGGTCATCCATGTGCATTCGCCGTTCGTGTACGGGGCCGCGCGCCTGTTGCACCGGCTGTCGGGGTTGCGCCGGGTGCTGCATGTCCATCTGGATTTCAAGGTTGAAGACCTGCGTTGGGCACTGGCACTGCCGCCGCATCTGATCATCGTGTGCGCGGAATTCATGCGCGGCGCGGTGGAGCAGGCGCTCGCCGAGCGGGGCTCCGGCGCGCTGTCCGCCGTGCGGGTGATACGCAACGCGGTGGATACCGGGTGCTTCTTTCGCGCCGATCGGCGCGCCGCCAAGCAGCATCTGGGCCTCGCTCCGGAGGCGCCCGTGGGGATGATCGTCGCGAACCTCGCGCCTCACAAAGGGCAGGAGACCTCGATTCGCGCCATCGCGCGCCTGAAAGAGATGGGATACCGGCTGCGGCTGTGGGTCGCGGGCAGCGAACGCGAGCCCAGCGGCAGCTATCTGCGGCACCTGCGGGACTTGACGGCGCAGCTGAGCGTTGCGGATCTCGTCGACTTCGTCGGCTTCCGCAGCGACACTCCGCAGTTGTTCAGGGCCGCGGATTTCCTGCTTCTGCCATCCAGCAGCGAGGGGCTGCCGCTCGCGGTTCTGGAGGCGCAGGCCTCCGGTGCGGTGGTTCTCGCGGCGCCGACGGCGGGGATTCCGGAAATCATTCGCGACGGCGACACGGGCTATCTGGTAGCCGCGGACGATTTCACCGGTTACGCCCGCCGTCTGGCGGCGCTGCTCGCAGACCCGGCGCAGGCGGCCGAGGTTTCCGAGCGCGCGAGTCGCTTCGTTGTCCAGGCGCACGACCTGCGGCACTACTGTGAGCGGGTGCTGAGG
>JBOIAH010000504.1:0-4961 GCA_050739055.1 Steroidobacteraceae bacterium
GCGGAAGGCGGCGCGTCGGATCGCATCCTCCAGATTGCAGTTCGTCGCCGCCACGATCCGCACGTCTACCGGCACCGGCTCGCGTCCACCGACGCGCTCGATCACGCGCTCCTGCAGTAAGCGCAGCAGCTTCGCCTGCAGCGCGGGCGGCATATCCCCGATCTCGTCGAGCAGCAGCGTGCCGCCGTCGGCGGTCTCGATCTTGCCGAGGGTCTGCTTGACCGCGCCGGTGAACGCGCCGCGCTCATGCCCGAACAGCTCGCTCTCGAGCAGTGCCTCGGGTATCGCGGCGCAGTTGATGGCGACCAGCGGCTTGCCCGCCCGCGGGCTCAACTCATGCAGTGCCTGCGCCAGGCGCTCCTTGCCGGTCCCGCTCTCGCCCAGCAGCAGAACGGTCACCTGTGCGGGGGCCAGCTTCTGGATCATCCGACAAACCTTGAGCATCGAATCGCTCGCCGCGATGACCCCGTCGAGCGCGGTGGTCGCGCGGCTGTCCGCGAGCCGCTGGTTCTCCAGCTCGAGCTGATGGATCCGGTGGGCGCGGTCGATGATGAGCGAGAGCATCTGGGTGTCGACCGGCTTCTGGCAGAAGTCGTAAGCGCCGAGGCTGATCGCCCGCAGCGCGTGCTCGCGCCCCTCGCGCCCGGTGACCACGATAATCTTGGCCTGGGGGGCGATACGCTGGATCTCCGCAATCGTGGCAAAGCCCTCTTCCACGCCGGTGGGGTCCGGCGGCAGGCCGAGATCCTGCAGCACGATCGCCGGGGGGTGGCGCCGCAGTGCGGCCACCGCCTCCTCCCGGGTCGCCGCGCATTCGACCTCGAAGCCGTCCAGCGCCCATTTGAGCTGACGCTGCAGCCCAGGGTCGTCCTCGACGACGAGCAGCCTAGTGAGCGCGGAGCTCATGAGCCACGCTGACGTCTGGGCCTTCGGCACCCGGAGCGAGCGGCAACTTGATCGTGAACCTCGTCCCCTGCCCCGGCGAGCTGGCGACCTCGACGCTGCCGCCGCAGGTGCGCACGAACTCGCGCGCCGCGTACGCGCCGATCCCCATGCCGCGCTCTCCCTTCGTGGTGTCGAACGGCCGGAACAGCCTACTACGGATGAATTCCGCGTCCATGCCAACCCCGGTGTCCGCGACTTCGATGACCGCCCGCTGCACGGCCCTGCGCACGCTGACCGTGACGCTGCCACCGCTCGCGGTCGCGTCCTGCGCGTTGCGCACCACGTGCTCCAGAACCTGCAGCATGCGGTCGCGGTTGAGCACCACTTCGATGCCACGCTCGAGCGTCGAGAGCTGCGGGGCCGGCTTGCGGTCGGCGCAGCGACGCACGACCTCCGCGCCGAGCTCCGCGACCTCGACCTGGTGCGCCTGCTCGGTGAGCACGCCGCCGCGCAGCTCATCCATCAGGCGCTTCATCCGTTTCACGGAGTTGTCGATCGTGAGGATCGCATCGTCGAAGAACTGCGGATTGCCGCGGTGCCGGGCGGCGTTTTCCACGACCAGTGCCTGCTGTGCGATGAGGTGCCGCAGGTCGTGCATGAGCGCGGCCGAAACGCGGTTCAGCGCCTCGAACTGGTGCGCTTCCGCGAGCCGCCTGGCGGTCTGCTCGAAGGCGAGGAAGCTCGCGACCTGGCGCCCCGCCGCACGCAGCAGATCGATCTCCTCCCACGTGAGGCGCATGTCGGCGAGCGGCTCACCGATCGCCACGAATCCGACCAGCGACTCCTCGCAGATGAGCGGCACGATGAGCCAGATCCGCGCATCGGTGAGCATCCAATCCGGCGGCGGCGGCGGCGCGCCGTCGCGGGAACCCCCGCTGCGCGCGTCCTCGAGGTCGCAGATCCACTCGTTCTGCCGCAGGTACTCGAAGAACCCGTGGCATCCCGCTTCGCGCGGTGCATCGGGCGGTGCGAGCTCGCCACCGCAGGGCGCGTACGCTGCGTCGGCATCCCGCAACCACAGACCGCCGCTGGCGCAGTTGACCGACCCGGCGATCACCTTCGGTATCCGCTCGTGGATCGGAGTCTCGCCGGACTGCGACAGCGCGCGGGTGAGACTGCGCCACTCCTGCCGGTAATCGTAGCGGTACGGAAAGACGTGTTTGGCGAGCGTGACGCGTGCCCAGGCGCGAAATTGCCCCGAGAGGACCGCCACCGCCAGGACCAGAGCGCCGACGGCGAGAAACACCAGCTGTCCGGCCGTTCCCCACGACCCGCCGAGATCGCGAACGAAGTAGCTGGCGGCGGACATCGCCAGCACGTACACCGCGGCGCCGAGCAGCGCGGCGTTGAAAAACACCAGTCGCGGAGACAGGAAGACGGCCGCCTGCCAGGCTCCCACTCTCCCCAGGCCGACCGCCAGCACTCCCCCGAGAACCGCGTCCACGAATCCTCGCGCCACCCAGAAAGCCGGCGCGGCGCTGCCGCGCAACATGGCGATCGAGTACACGCACAGGTCCCAGGTGAACAGCCCTCCGATCGCGAGCCACACGTGCTTGAGGCGCCACTCGTGGCCGGAGCGGGTGTTGCGGGCAACCTGCTCGACGAGCACGAGGCCGGCAATGGAGAGAGTGAGCCCGCCCCATAACCAATAAGCCTCAAGGATCCGCGTGATCAGTGCCCCCTGGTCGGACGCCAGGCTGGCCAGAGCTCCCGCGAGCACGAGCGTGATCAGAATGGACAGCGCGCGCAGCACCCGTCGCGCGGAAGCGCGATCCGCGGAGGCACCGAGGCATCGAACGAGCACCGTCGCCCACGCCAGCCCGCGCAGATACTCAAGCGCGACCAGCAGCGCAAACGGCGCGTGTGCCCCGGCCGCCTGCGCCGCGAGCACGCCGGACCAGCCGAACTGCGCACTGAACGCCGAGGCCAGCGCCGAGCCGGCGAGCCGCCTGCGCCACACGGTCAGGCACCCGATCAGCAGCAGCGCGTACACCGCTGCCGAGATGCTGTAGCCGAGCATCATGCGATCCTAATGCACTCCGGAGGAGGCCGCTGCCCGGTCCGACCCGGCGGATTATGTGAGGCAGCTCACGTCGCCGCCCTTTACAGTCCGCGGGGCAACCGCAACGGGCACCTACGCTAACGATATGACCGACAAGCGGTATTTTGAACTGGCACTGCGCTTGCTTCTGTCGGCTGCAGGATCGACGTTTGTACAGCCTCACTTGCACATAGGGACAGAGCGACAATGATGCGAAGCAGATGGACGAAGGGACTGGCGGCACTCGGCTCCGTATGCGGGCTGATGTTCGCCATGGCCGGCGCACCGGCCCAGGCCACCGCAATTCTGACCGTCAGCGATGGGACGAACAGCTGGACGGCGTCGGGAGACGGCAGCTCAGTCATCAGTTTGACCGCGGCGGACAACTCCTGGGTGGTCTTCGGCGGTGGTGTCACGAAGCCATCCGTGGGGAGCGCCTACGCGCCCGATCTGCACTTCGGGGCCTTCGGCCTCGGGATCGGCGACCTGAAGGTGTCGTTCTCGGACGATGGGTTCGCCGGGAGCGGCGGGTCCACCGATTTTCTGACGGAGTTCGGCGCCGACCTCGGCGGAGTCGTCCCCGGCGACAGCAGCCTGACACTCTCGTCCTGGTCGACCGCGGGCGGCCTGGCGCAGCTCGGTCCGTTCTTCGGTCCCGGCGCCTACTCGGCCTCGGAGATGGATGCGCAGACACTGACCGGCTCGTACGGGCTGACGCTGTACGCCGATCTCACGCACAGCGCGCTGGCGGTATCGAGCTTCGACGCGAGCGTGAAGGAAGTTCCCGAGCCCGGCACCTTGTGTCTGTTCGGCGCGGGACTGCTCGGGGCGGCGTTTTTCGTGCGCAGGCGCCGCATGCCGGCGCTGGCCTCGACCAGGGTTTGAGCACCACGAGTCGCGCTTTCGTCTGAAATCGCGCCCGCGTGAACGGCTCCTCCGGGAGCCGTTCTCGTTTCACCATCGGCTATAGTTGACCCGCAACCCAAGGGGCAGGCCGTGAGACCGATCGAGCGCCAAGACAAGCCTGCGCGAGCGCGCGGCACCTCCCTCATCAACGCGTTCACGGTCGACGTCGAGGACTACTTCCACGTCGCGGCGCTGTCACGGGCCATCTCCCGCGAGAGCTGGCCGACCCGGGAGTGCCGCGTCGAGGCCAACACCGAACGCCTGCTGGGCATTCTCGCGGAGGGGGGCGTCCGGGGCACCTTCTTCGTGCTCGGCTGGGTGGCGGAGCGCTCACCGGGCCTGGTGCGCCGCATCGCAGCGGCTGGCCACGAGATCGCCTGCCACGGCCTCTCGCACCGGCTGATCTACACCCAGGCGCGCGAGGAGTTCCGCGAGGAGACGAGGCGCGCGAAGCGCCTGCTCGAGGACCTGATCGGTGAGGCGGTGCTCGGCTATCGCGCCGCGAGCTTCTCGGTGACACGCGAGTCGCTGTGGGCGCTCGATACGCTGATCGATGCGGGATTCCTCTACGACTCGTCGATTTTTCCCATCCGTCACGATCGCTACGGCCTGCCGGGCGCGGCGCCCGAGCCGAACCGGGTGAGCGCGCCCTCGGGACGCACCCTGGTCGAGTTCCCGATGTCGGCGGCGCGGTTCCTCGGTGTGCAGGTGCCCGTGTCGGGCGGCGGATATTTCCGCATTCTCCCGTATTGGCTCACGCGCGCGGGACTGAAGCAGATCAACGAGCGCCGCGGGCTGCCGTTCACGTTCTACCTGCACCCCTGGGAGCTGGACCCGGGACAGCCGCGATTCAAGGTGAGCGCACTATCGCGTTTCCGCCATTACACCAACCTCGCGCGCTGCGAGGGCCGGCTGCGGCGGGTGCTGCGGGAATTCGAATTCGCGTCGATGCACGAGGCGCTGCGCGTGCGGGGTCTGCTGGCCGCATAGCTGAGGTGCGCGCCGCGGACCGCGCCCGGCTGTGCCACCTTTGTCCTCCCCCTGGAGGGGCGGGCGGCCGCTCCCGCGC
>JBOIAH010000505.1:0-1714 GCA_050739055.1 Steroidobacteraceae bacterium
GGCGGACGGCTGATTCGTTCAAGTACGGTTCCTCGCCGCGCGGGCGCAGTGGTGGCCTCCAATGTGACCGAATCCGCAACTGAAGCCAATCTCCCGGAATGGGAATGCGCTGCAGGGGCGGTGAACGCCGTCGCCGTGCGCCGGCGCCCACGCGCCTGACATGGCAACCGCGCCCAACCTCATCTAATGTGCCGCCCCAAGGGGGCATATGCGAGACCTGACCGCGGGCCCGATCACGCGGCAGCTGGTGACGATGGCGGTGCCGATCATGATCGGCATGCTGTTCCAGACGCTGTATTTCGTGGTCGACCTGTATTTCGTGGCACGGCTCGGGGATGCCGCCATCGCCGGCGTCAGCACCGCCGGAACCGTGACCTTCGTGATGATGGCGCTCACGCAGATGCTCGGGGTCGGCACGGTGGCGCTGGTCTCGCACGCGGCGGGGCGCAAGGACCAGCCCGAAGCCAACCTGATATTCAACCAGTCGGTGGTTCTGTCGGCGATCTGTGGCGTGCTCACGCTGCTCGCGGGGCTCGCGGCGGGCGGTCCCTTCGTGCGTGCAATGGCGGCGAGTCCGGCGGCCGCCGCCGCCGGTACGGCCTACCTGTACGCGTACACGCCGGGGCTCGCGCTGCAGTTCGCGCTCATCGCGCTGGGCTCGGCGCTGCGCGGGACCGGCATCGTGCAGCCCACCATGATGGTGCAGGTGCTCACCGTCATCCTGAACACCGTGCTGGCGCCGGTGCTGATCGCCGGCTGGGGCACTCATCACCCGCTCGGCACGGCGGGCGCGGGGCTCGCGAGCAGCATCGCGATCGCCTTCGGCGTGTTGCTGCTGTGGGTCTACTTCGCGCGCCTCGAGCACTATGTGGGGCTGCACCCGGCCCAGTGGCGCCCGCATCCGGCCGTCATCCGGCGCATCCTCAACGTGGGCCTGCCGGCCGGCGGCGAATTCTTCGTGATGTTCGTGATCATCGGCGTCATTTACCGGGTCATCCGCGGCTTCGGGCCGGGGGCCCAGGCGGGATTTGGCGTCGGCGGGCGCGTCATGCAGGCGCTGTTCCTGCCGGTGATGGCGCTCGCGTTCGCGGCCCCGGCAGTGGCGGGCCAGAACTTCGGCGCGCGCAAGTTTGCCCGCGTGCGCGCCACGTTCCGCACGGCCGCGCTGCTGTCCTCGGCGCTGATGTTCGCGTTGACCCTGGTGTGCCAGTGGCGGCCGGAGTTCTTCATCGAGATCTTCAGCCGCCAGGCCGACGTGGTCTCGGTCGGCGCGGCTTATCTGCGCATCATTTCCTGGAACTTCGTCTGCACCGGGCTCGTCTTCACCTGCTCGGGGATGTTCCAGGCGCTCGGCAATACCTGGCCGTCGCTCGCGAGCTCCGCCTCGCGCCTGCTGACCTTCGTGCTGCCCGCGGTGCTGTTGTCCACGTTGCCGCACTTCACGCTGACCCAGGTGTGGTATCTGTCGGTGGCGACGGTGACCCTGCAGGCCGTCACGAGCCTGGCGCTGCTGCAACGCGAGTTTCGCCGCAAGCTCACGGTGCCGCCTGCCCCGGCAGGCGGCACGCTGGTGGCCGAGGGTCCCGGCCCCTAAGGCTACTTCGGTTCGCTTCCCGGCTTCGGGTCGGACATGGGGAAGGACTGCGCGCCGCTTTGCAGCGGGTGCACGGCGGGCGCAGCCGCCGGCGGTGCGGCGACCGGCGCCGCGGACGCC
>JBOIAH010000506.1:0-1089 GCA_050739055.1 Steroidobacteraceae bacterium
GAATTCAGTCGCGTCATGAACGGTGCCGCCGTCACCGGAATCGGTGTCGCCACTCCCGCGGGCATTGGCCTCGATGCCCTGTGGACCAGCGTCGAGCGCACGCGGTCGTGCATCACGGAAATCGACCGCTTCGATCCTTCCGGCTACGCCTGTCCCGCGGCGGGGCAGGCAAACTTCACCGCGGCGGAACACCTTCCGGCTCGCTTGATCAAGCGGACCGACCGGTTCACCCACCTGGCGGTCTTCACCGCGCGCCAGGCACTCGCCGATGCCGGAGTGACCATCGGCGTGGATGTCGCCCCGGAACGTGCCGGGGTGATGGTCGGCAACGTCCTCGGCGGGTGGGAATTCGCTGAGCGGGAGCTGCGCAAGCTGTGGGTCGAGGGAGTGCGCGCGGTCAGCCCCTATCAGGCGACGGCATGGTTTCCCGCGGCACCGCAGGGCAACATCTGCATTGATCTGGAGATCAAGGGACCGGCTCGGACGTTCACCGCGGACCGGGCGAGCGGGGCCTACGCGATATTGCGGGGTGCGGAGACTGTGCTGCGCGGTCAGGCGGACATCGTGCTGGCGGGTGGTGTGGAAGCGCCGCTGTCGCCCTATGGATGGTTGTGTCTGGAGACCAGCGGCATGATGGCCAAGGCCAGAGCAGATCAGCCACCCCACACGCTTTACCGGCCTTTCGACGCGCGGCACGGCGGCACAGTCTTCGGTGAGGGCGGCATCTTTCTGGTTCTCGAGCGGTACGAGAGCGCTCGGCGGCGCGGGGCTGAGATCTACGGTGAAATCGCCGGCTGGGGGCTGAGCACCGACGGCTACATGCCGTATTACACGGTGGAGCCGACCGGGCGCGTTCTCGCGCGCGCCATGCGCGCCGCGGCCACTCGGAGCGGGATCGCGCTGTCCGAGGTTGGAGCGGTGTTCGCCCATGGGTCGGGCATTCCGGTAGAGGACGTGACCGAGGGGTACGCGATCCGGGAGGCTT
This sequence comes from Steroidobacteraceae bacterium, assembly GCA_050739055.1. Taxonomy (GTDB): domain Bacteria; phylum Pseudomonadota; class Gammaproteobacteria; order Steroidobacterales; family Steroidobacteraceae; genus 13-2-20CM-66-19. Next base: position 986 of record JBOIAH010000506.1, read on the forward strand.
TCGGCGACGCCGCGGACCACATTCCGGTGACCGCTCCCAAGGCCGGTGTCGGGCATCTACTGGGGGCGGCGGCCCCCGTTGACGTCGCGCTGGCGCTGCGGGCG
>JBOIAH010000507.1:0-8359 GCA_050739055.1 Steroidobacteraceae bacterium
ACATCGGGCTTGGACTCCGCGGGCTTGGCGACCTACGCCGTGGGCTAGCCGGCCTTTGGCTCGGCGGCCTTCGTCTCCGGCTTGCTCTCCGCCTTCGGCTCCTCCTTCTCGGCGCCGAGCAGGTTGCGCTGGTTCTCCTTGTCGGACTTGAAGTCCGTCTCGTACCAGCCACCGCCCTTGAGACGAAACACCGGCGCAGATACCAGCTTTTTCAGCTGGCGCTTGCCGCAGGACGGACACTTCGCCAGCGGCGCGTCGCTGATCTTCTGCATGACCTCGGTGTAGAACTTGCAGGCCTGACACTCGTACTCGTAGAACGGCATGGGTCGCCTGAGGGCGTTGGTTGTTGCGCAGAGTATAACGGAGGCACCCGCTTCGTCCCGCAGGAGCTTTGCTTCAAGCGCACCGCCTCAGGCCCGCGCCGCCTTGCGCTCCTGCACCTTCGTGAAGCTGAGCTGGCCGTCGCGTGCGCCGATGCGGATGCGGTCCCCGGGCAGGAACTCACCCTGCAGGATCCTCTGCGCCAGCGGATTCTCGATCTGCTGCTGGATGGCGCGCTTCAGGGGCCGTGCACCGTACACCGGGTCAAACCCCGCTTCGCCCAAGAGGTCGCGCGCGCTGTCATCGAGCGTGAGATCCATGTTGCGTTCGGCGAGACGCTTGCGCAGGTAAGCGAGCTGGATATCCACGATGGCGCGGATCTGGCGGGTGCCGAGCGAGTGGAACACCACCAGATCGTCGATGCGGTTGATGAACTCCGGCCGGAAGGTCTGCTGCACGATCTGCATCACCGCGCTCTTCATCTTCGCGTAGTCCTTCTCGCCCGAGTATTCCTGGATCACCTGCGAGCCGAGGTTGGAGGTCATGATGATGACGGTGTTGCGGAAAGCCACCGTGCGGCCCTGGCCGTCGGTGAGGCGCCCATCGTCGAGCACCTGCAGCAGCACATTGCACCCATCCGGGTGTGCCTTCTCGACTTCATCGAGCAGGATCAGCGAGTAAGGCCGCCGGCGCACCGCTTCGGTGAGATAGCCGCCCTCCTCGTAGCCGACGTAGCCCGGGGGTGCGCCGATCAGGCGCGCCACCGAGTGCTTCTCCATGAACTCCGACATGTCGATGCGTATCAGCGCCTCTTCGGTGTCGAAGAGGAATTCGGCGAGCGCCTTGCACAACTCGGTCTTGCCGACCCCGGTGGGACCTAAGAACAGGAACGAGCCGTTCGGCCGGCGCGCATCGGACAGCCCGGCGCGCGAGCGGCGAATGGCGTTCGAGACGATGCGCAGCGCCTCCTCCTGGCCTACGACGCGCTTCGCCAGGGCGTCCTCCATGTGCAGGAGCTTTTCCTTCTCACCCTGCAGCATCTTGGACACGGGAATACCGGTCCACTTGGAGACCACCTCGGCGATTTCCTCCTCGGTCACCTTGTTGCGCACCAGGGTCGGGGCCTTCTGCTCGGCCGCCTGGGCGGAACTCAGGCGCTTCTCGAGCTCGGGGATCCTGCCGTACTGCAGCTCCGCCATCCGCCCGAGATTGCCGGCGCGGCGCGCGGCGTCGAGTTCGAGGCGCGCGCGGTCGAGCTCCTCGCGAACCTGCGCGGTGCCCTGCAGCGCCGCTTTCTCGGATTTCCACACCTCCTCGAGATCGGCGTATTCCCTGCCGAGGCTCGCGAGCGTGCCCTCGAGCGCCGCCAGACGCGCTCGCGAGGCCTCGTCCTTCTCCTTCTTCAGCGCCTCCTGCTCGATCTTCAGCTGGATGATGCGCCGCTCGAGCCTGTCGAGCGCTTCGGGCTTGGAGTCGATCTCCATGCGGATACGCGCCGCGGCCTCGTCGATGAGGTCGATCGCCTTGTCCGGAAGCTGCCGGTCGCTGATGTAGCGGTGCGAGAGTGTCGCGGCCGCAACGATGGCGGGATCGGTGATCTCGACCTTGTGATGGACCTCGTAACGCTCGGCGAGTCCCCGCAGGATCGCGATCGTGTCCTCCACCGAGGGCTCGTCCACCAGCACCTTCTGGAAGCGCCGCTCGAACGCGGCATCCTTCTCGAGGTACTTGCGGTACTCATCGAGCGTAGTCGCGCCGACGCAGTGCAGCTCCCCGCGCGCGAGCGCCGGCTTGAGCATATTGCCGGCATCCAGGGCGCCTTCGGCCTTGCCGGCGCCCACCATGGTGTGCAGCTCGTCGATGAACAGGATGACCTGGCCTTCCTGCCTGGCGAGATCCTTGAGGACGCCCTTCAGGCGCTCCTCGAACTCGCCGCGGAACTTGGCCCCGGCGATCAGCGACCCCATGTCGAGGGCGAGAATGCGCTTGTTCTTGAGGCCCTCGGGCACCTCGCCGTTGACGATGCGCTGGGCGAGTCCTTCGACGATGGCGGTCTTGCCGACGCCCGGCTCGCCGATCAGCACGGGATTGTTCTTGGTGCGCCGCGCGAGCACCTGGATGGTGCGGCGGATCTCGTCGTCGCGGCCGATGACCGGGTCGAGTTTGCCCGCCGAGGCGCGCGTCGTGAGATCGATGGTGTACTTCTCGAGCGCCTGGCGGTTTTCCTCCGCATTGGCGTCGGATACCTTCTCCCCGCCGCGCACTTCCTCGATCGCCTTCTCGATGGCGCCGCGCACCACGCCGGATTCCCTGAAGAGCCGCGCCAGCGTCCGGTCCTCGAACGCCGCGAGTACCAACAGCTCGCTGGAGATGAACTGATCCCCGCGCTGCTGCGCGAGCTTGTCGGTGACGTTGAGCACCCGGTTGAGGTCGTTGGAGACATGGATGTCCCCGGGGGTGCCTTCGACCTTCGGCAGGCCGTCGAGCGCGGCCAGCAGTCCGGCGCGCAGCTTGTTGACGTCGGCCCCGGCCTTCAGGAGCAGCGGGCGCAGCGATGCGCCCGAGCTGTCCAGCAGCGCCAGCATGACGTGCGCCGGCTCGAGTACCTGGTGATCGCGGCCGAGCGCGAGCGATTGCGCATCGGCGAGCGCCTGCTGGAAGCGGCTGGTGAGCTTGTCCATGCGCATGAAGACTTACCTTTTCTAAGGTGGGTCGCTCGCTTTGTGGGGACAAACGCGAGCCCGTTCAAGGGACTGCGGCGCCCCCCGACGGCCTAAGCCTCGCGCCGCGGCTACGGGTGAGTCAACCGCTCCGCCCAGGCGATGACCGCGACGCCCAGCGCGATGAGGATTACCTGCACGGCGCTGGTGCGCGGGTCGGCCCGACGATGCAGTCCCGGGATGAGTCCGGCCACCGCGATGTAGAGAAATCCGGCCGCCGCGAACGCCAGCGCGTACGGCAGCACATCCAGCGCCCGGCGCAGCCCATAGTAGGCCGCCACGGCGCCGATCACCGAGGCGAGCCCGGTCGCAAGATTCAACAGCAGGGCGCGCGGGCGCGACAGCCCGGCGTGCACCAGCAGGGCGAAATCCCCCACGCGATGCGGAATCTCGTGGGCCGCGACCGCGAGTGTCGTCACGAGTCCCAGCGGCACGCTGGTGAGAAAGGCGGCGGCGATCAGCACCCCATCGAGCGCGTTGTGGATGCTGTCACCCACCAGCACCAGCACCCCGGAGGCCCGATCGCGCGCGTGATGGTGGCCGCTGTGATCGGGGCCGGCAGGTGAATGGCTCGCGTGCGCGTGACCGGCCGCATCGGGGCCGGTTTCCTCGTCGTGCGAGTGCGCATGCCACCACAGCACGAGCTTCTCGATGACGAAGAACACCCCCAGGCCCACGACCAGCGTGAGCCCGATGGCGTGCGCCCCGGCGGTGCCGGCGCCCTGCAGCGCCTCGGGCAGCAGCGCGAGGAGCGCCGCACCCAGCAGCGCGCCGGTGGCAAAGCTCACGAAGTGCGGCAGCACCCGGGCGGCGCGTGCCTCCGGAACCCACAGAAACACCACCGCAAACGCCGCGCTGGCGATGCCTCCGACCGCGGCGAACAGCACGATCCACACAAGCAGCGGCATAGGTCTACTCCAGCCAGATGAGTGCGGCCATGCGCCCGCACCGCCCGTCGCGGCGGAAGGAGAAGAAGCGCGCCGGGTCCGCGTAGGTACACCAGTCCCCGCCGCAAACCTCGCCGACGCCGAGCGCGCCGAGCTCGCGCCGGGCGAGGGCTACGAGGTCGCATTGCCAGCGCGCGCGCGCGTTGGGCGTGAACGCATCCGCCGCCCCCGGGTCCCTCGCCAGGAAGGCGGCGCGCACCTCATCCCCCACCTCGAAATGCCGCGCGGAAATCGCCGGTCCCAGCCACGCGGAGAGCTGCGCGGGCGCCACGCCGAGCCTTGCCACGGTCGCTTGCAGCACGCCCGCCGCGAGTCCCCGCCACCCCGCGTGCGCAACCGCCACTGCGGACGCATCCCGGGCCGCGAACAGCACCGGCATGCAGTCGGCGACCTGCACCGCGCACACGACACCGGCACGTCGCGTGATCACGGCATCCGCGGGCGCCGGGGCCGCCGCCGGAACTTCCCCCTCCAGCTCGACGACGCGCGTGCCGTGAACCTGTTCGAGCCACACAGGGTCTGCCGGTAACTGCAGCCGCGCGCGCACGCGCTGCCGGTTCTCGGTCACGGCGGCCGGGCGGTCGCCGACCTGCGCACCGAGGTTCAGCGAAGCGAACGGCGCAGCGCTCACTCCCCCGCCCCGCAGGGTAAAGTGCGCGTGCACCGCGCGCGGCGCGGCCCAGCGCGGCGCGATGGTGGCGAACGCCCCATCGGGCGCGCTCACGAGCGCTCCGCTTCGAGCGCCGCGAGGAGCCCGCGCATGTCCGCCGGCAGCGGCGCCTCCCAGTGCATCCCGCGCCCCGTGATCGGGTGCTTCAGCGCCAGCCGCGCGGCGTGCAGCGCCTGGCGCGGGAAAGCCGCGAGCACGGCGGTGAGCGCCGGGCTGCAACCGGCCGGGAGGCGGCGACGCCCGCCGTACACCGGGTCACCGACGACCGGAAAGCCGACGTGCGCCAGGTGAACGCGGATCTGGTGCGTGCGGCCGGTCTCAAGCTCCACCTGCACCAGCGTGTGCGCGCGAAAGCGTCGCATCACGCGATAATGAGTCACGGCGGGCCGCCCGTCACGGCGCACCGCCATGCGCACCCGCTGCGTACGGTGGCGGCCGACGGGCGCATCGATGGTTCCCCCGGCCGTCATCACCCCGGTGCACAGGGCGACGTACCGCCGGGAGACCTGCCGCGCCGAGAGCGCCGCCGCGAGCAGCGCGTGCGCTTCGGGCGTGCGCGCCACCACCAGCAGCCCCGACGTGTCCTTGTCGAGGCGGTGCACGAGACCCGCGCGCGGTACGAGGGAGAGCCGCGCGTCGAGCCCGAGCAGCGCGTTCTGCAGGGTATGGCGCGGGTTGCCGGCGCCCGGGTGCACCACGAGCCCGGCGGGCTTGTCGATGACCAGGAGATCGCGGTCCTGGAACACCACCGTGAGGGGCAGGGCTTCGGCGCTCGCCCCGGTCCGCGCCGCAAGCTGTGCCGCGACCTGCACGTGCTCACCGCCGCGCACCTTGTCCTTGGGCCGCAGCGCCTTCCCGTCCACCCGCGCCGCACCCGACTCGATCCACGCCTTCAGTTGCGCGCGCGAGTACTGCGGCAGCGCGCGCGCCAGGGCCTGGTCGAATCGCAGGCCGGCCAGCCCCGCGGGCAGGGTCAGTGTGTGCGAGCGGAACTCGCCCGGCCCGGGCGCGGTCGGAAGGCCTGGCGGTGGATTCGTTATACTTGGCGGACTCGTTCGGCGCGAAGCCAAAGAAAGGCCCCTTCCAGATGTTCTTGCCCGGTCCGGTGCGCGCCGGCGTGGTCGCGTTGTGTGTCGTCCTGCTCGCCGTGTCCGGCTGCCGCGCCCACCGTGCGCGCGAGGCGCAGAAGGTCACCCCTGAGCAACTCTACAAGCGCGCCCACAAGGCCCTCGGCAACAACGACTTCAACGGCGCCATCAAGGCCGACGAGGCGTTGACGGCACGGTTTCCGTTCACCGACGAGGCGCGCCAGGCGCGCATCGACCTCATTTACGCATATTACCGCGCCGGGGAAGGCGAATCGGCCACCGACGCCGCCGATACCTTCATCCGCGAGAACCCGACCCATCCGCGCGTGGACTACGCCTACTACGTCAAGGGCCTGGTGGACTTCGAGCGCACGCCCAACGCGATCGAGCGGCTGTTCCGCGCCGACCTCACCAAGCGGCCGCCGAGCAACGCGCGCAAGGCGTTCGCGTCGTTCAAGATCGTGGTCGAGCAGTACCCCAAGAGCGAGTACGCGCACGACTCGCTGCAGCGCATGGTCTACCTGCGCGACCGCCTCGCGAGCTATGAGGTGCACGTCGCGCGCTATTACCTCAAGCGCGGCGCGTACGTGGCGGCGGCGCAGCGCTCCAAGGAAGCGGTCGAGGAATACGACGGGGCGCCGGCCGTGCGTGAAGCGCTGCAGATCATGATCGAGTGCTACGACAAGCTGGACCTCAAGCCCCTCGCCGCGCAGACCCGCCAGGTGTATGAGGCCAGCTATTCCGCCGGCGTGCGTCAGTCGCAGGCCGCGGTGCGCCGCGCATGGTGGAAGATCTGGTAGAACGCGCTTAGCGGCGCTGCGTCTCACTCAGCGCCGGTAACCGCTCGTGATCGGGTAGCGCCAGTCGCGGCCGAAGGCGCGCCGGCTCACGCGTACGCCGGGCGGCGCCTGGCGGCGCTTGTATTCGTTGCGCTTCACCAGATCCAGTACCCTGGCCGTGGTCGCGCGGTCAAACCCGCGCGCCTCGATCTCGTCCACCGACAGGTCCTCCTCGATGAACGCTTCGAGGATCGGGTCGAGCACCTCGTACGGCGGCAGCGAGTCGGAGTCCTTCTGCCCCTCGCGCAGCTCCGCAGACGGCGCCCGCTCGATCACGCGCTGCGGGATCGCGCGCCCGCGCGAGTTGCGGTAGTTGGCCAGGCGATACACGAGCAGCTTGCTGCAGTCCTTGATGGGCGCGAAGCCGCCCGCCATGTCCCCGTAGAGCGTGGCGTAGCCCACGGCCATCTCGCTCTTGTTGCCGGTCGTGAGCAGCATCCGGCCGGTCTTGTTGGACAGCCCCATGAGCAGCAGCATGCGGCAGCGTGACTGCACGTTCTCCTCGGTGGCATCGGGTTGCCGGCCGGCAAACTCCCCGGCGAGTGTCGCGAGCGTGGTCTCGAACATCGCTTCGATCGAGAGCACGCTGAATTTCACGCCGAGCATCCGCGCCTGCTCCTGAGCATCCGCCACGCTCATGGAAGAGGTGTAGCGCGAGGGCATCAGGACCGCCTGTACGCGCTCGCTCCCGAGCGCGTCCACCGCGATCGCGAGCGTCAGGGCGGAGTCGATGCCTCCGGACAGTCCCATCACGACGCCCGGGAAGCCGTGCTTTCCGACGTAGTCGCGCACGCCCAGGACGAGCGCGCCGTAGACACTCGCCTCGTCCGCGAGCTCCGCGACGATGTCCGCGGTGCGCGGCACAACCTTGCCGCGTGCGTCGCGCTCGCAGCGCACGACATAGCAGCCTTCCTCGAAGGCCGGTGCGCGCATCACCACCTCCCCCTGCGCGTCCGTCACAAAGGAGTTGCCGTCGAACACCAGCTCGTCCTGCCCGCCCACGAGGTTCACGTAGGCGAGCGGCAGGCCGACATCGCGCGCCCGGGCGCGGGCGATGTCCTCGCGTTCGCGCTGTTTGTGGATCTCGTAGGGAGAGGCGTTGATTACGGCGAGCAGCTGCGCGCCGGCGGCGCGCGAGAGCTGCGCGGATTCCGGCTCCCAGATGTCCTCGCACACCAGGAGGCCCACCCGGAAGCCCTGGCAATCCGCGACCGTCGGCTGCGCGCCCGCGTGGAAGTAGCGCTTCTCGTCGAACACCTTGTAGTTGGGCAGCTCCGCCTTGCGGTGGATGGCCGCGATCTCGCCCCCGGCGATGAGCGCCGCGGAGTTGTAGATGCCCGCGCGCGTGTACTCGGGGAAGCCCACCATCACCGCGACGTCGCGCACCTCATCGCGCACGCGCGCGAGGCCCGCCTCGATCTGGCGGCGAAACCCGCGGTGAAATAGCAGATCCTCGGGCGGATAGCCGCTCAAGGTCAGCTCGGGGAACAGCACCAGGTCTGCGCCGAGCTCGGCGTGCGCGCGGCGCGCGCCGGCGATGACCTGCGCGGCGTTGCCCTGCACGTCTCCGACCAGAAGGTTGACTTGCGCCAGCGCGATGCCGAGTGACTCGCTCATGTGCTAAGCCGGCGCCCGCTTCAGCGCTTGCCCTTCACCGCGCGGCGGGCGGCGGGCCTGGCGCGCCGCCCGGTTGCACCCGGCGCACGGGCTTTGCGCGCCGGCGGGCGCGGTGCGGGCTTGGCGGCGCGCTGCGGCGCACGCGGCGCCGCGGCCG
>JBOIAH010000508.1:0-3580 GCA_050739055.1 Steroidobacteraceae bacterium
GCTGTGGACGCGGTCAAGGCGGCGGAAGCCGATGCCCAAGTCCCGGCCAGCACCTCGACGGTGTTCCAAGGCTCCGCGCTCGCTTTCCAGTCGGCGCTTGGCAACGAGCTGCTGCTGATCCTCGCCGCGATCGTCACCATGTACATCGTGCTCGGGGTGCTGTACGACAGCTTCATCCACCCGGTCACCATTCTCTCGACGCTGCCTTCGGCCGGCGTCGGCGCGCTGCTCGCGCTGATGATCGCGCGCACCGACCTGGGCGTGATCGGCATCATCGGCATCATCCTGCTGATCGGCATCGTCAAGAAGAACGCCATCATGATGATCGACTTCGCACTGGTCGCCGAGCGCGAGCAGGGCATGAGTGCGCGCGAGGCGATCTATCACGCATCGCTGCTGCGCTTCCGGCCGATCCTGATGACGACCATGGCGGCGCTGCTGGGCGCGCTGCCGCTGATGCTCGGCACGGGCACGGGCTCGGAGCTGCGCCGCCCGCTCGGCATCACCATCGTCGGCGGCCTGATACTCAGCCAGCTGCTGACGCTGTTCACGACGCCGGTGATCTACCTGTACTTCGACCGGCTGGAGCAGCGGATCGCGCTGTGGCGCGGCACGGCACCGGTCAGCGGGGCGGCCGAATGAGCCTGTCGGAACCCTTCATCCGGCGCCCGGTCGCGACCACGCTCATTACGGTCGGGATCGCGCTCGCCGGCGCCATCGCCTATTTCAAGCTGCCGGTGGCCCCGCTCCCGCAGGTCGACTTCCCGACCATCGCGGTGCAGGCGCAGATGGCCGGGGCGAGTCCCGACGTCATGGCGGCGACGGTGGCGACGCCGCTCGAACGGCACCTGGGACAGATCGCCGACGTGACCGAGATGACCTCGTCGAGCTCGTCGGGCTCGACGCGCATCATCCTGCAGTTTGGCCTCAGCCGCGACATCGACGGCGCGGCACGCGACGTCGAGGCGGCCATCAACGCCGCCCGCGCGGACCTGCCGGCGGCGCTGCGCAGCAACCCGAGCTACCGCAAGGTCAATCCGGCCGACGCCCCCATCCTGATCCTCACGCTGACCTCGAACACGCTCACGCCGGGGCAGCTGTACGACGCCGCGGATACCATCCTGGCGCAGAAGCTCTCCCAGGTGAAAGGCGTCGGCCAGGTCACCATCGGGGGAAGCTCGCTCCCGGCGGTGCGGGTCGAGCTCAATCCGAGCGCGCTCTTCAAGTACGGTATCGGACTCGAGGACGTGCGCGCGGCGCTCGCCGCGGCCAACGCCAACACGCCCAAGGGCTCGATCGACGTCGGTGGGCAGCGCTACCAGATCTACACCAACGATCAGGCCACGCAGTCGTCGCAGTACCGCAACCTGGTGATCGCCTACCGCAACGGCGCCGCGGTGCGCCTGTCGGACGTCGCCGAGATCCTCGACTCGGTCGAGAACGTGCGCCATCTCGGGCTATCGAATGGCAGGTCCGCGGTACTGGTGATCCTGTACCGCCAGCCGGGCGCCAACATCATCGACACGGTCGACCGGGTCAAGGCGCTGCTGCCGGCGCTCAGGGCCTCGATCCCCACCGACATCGCCATCACGCTCGCGATGGATCGCACCGTCACCATCCGCTCCGCGCTGCGCGCCGTGCAACTCGCGCTGCTGGCGGCGATCACCCTGGTGGTGCTGGTGGTGTTCCTGTTCCTGCGCAACTGGCGCGCGACCCTGGTGCCGGCGGTAGCGGTGCCGATCTCGCTGCTCGGCACCTGCGGCGCGATGTACCTGCTCGGCTACAGTCTCGACAACCTGTCGCTCATGGCGCTCATCATCGCCACCGGATTCGTGGTCGACGACGCCATCGTGGTGCTGGAAAACATCACGCGCCACATGGAGGCGGGCATGGCGCGCTTCCCGGCGGCGATCCAGGGCGCACGCGAGGTCGGCTTCACCGTCCTGTCGATGAGCCTGTCGCTGGTCGCGGTATTCATCCCGATCCTGCTGATGGGCGGCATCGTCGGACGGATGTTCCGCGAGTTCTCCATCACGCTCTCGGTGGCGGTGCTGATATCGCTGCTGGTGTCGCTCACCACCACCCCGATGATGTGCTCGCGCTTCATCCGGCACGCCGACCCGGCCACCCAGGGACGCCTGTTCGGCGCGAGCGAGCGGGCGTTCGCCGCGGTGCTGCGCGGCTATGGACGGAGCCTCTCCTGGGCGCTCACCAACCGGGGACTCGTGATGGTGCTGCTGGCCGCCACCGTGATCTTCAATATCTACCTGTACGTCGTCATACCCAAGGGGTTCTTCCCGCAGCAGGACACCGGGCGGCTCATCGGCGGCATCCAGGCCGACCAGGCGATCTCCTTCCAGGCGATGGAGAAGAAGCTCAGGCAGTTCATGGGCTTCGTGAAGCAGGATCCGGCCGTGGACACCGTGGTCGGCTTCACCGGCGGCGGCCAGGTCAACAGCGGATTCATTTTCGTGGCCCTCAAACCCAAGGCAGAGCGCAAGCTGTCCGCCAACCAGGTGATCGGGCGCTTGCGGCCCAGGCTCAACCAGGTGCCCGGCGCGCGCCTCTTCCTGCAGGCCTCCCAGGACATCCGCGTGGGCGGCCGCCAGAGCAACGCCCAGTATCAATACACGCTGCAGGCCGACAGCGTGGCCGAGATCTACCAGTGGGCGCCGCGGCTCACCGAGGCGCTGCAGGCAGCGCCGCAGCTCACCGACGTGAACTCCGACCAGCAGCAGAACGGACTGCAGATCGAGCTCACCGTGGATCGTGACACCGCCTCGCGCCTGCACCTGAGCCCGGCCGCCATCGACAACACGCTCTACGATGCCTTCGGACAGCGCGACGTGTCGACCATCTACAACGCCCTCAATCAGTATCACGTGGTGATGGAAGTGGCGCCGCAGTACTGGCAGAGCCCGGACACGCTCAAGAACCTCTGGGTCAGCACCTCCGCAGGGACCGTGAGCGGCTCGCAGAGGAGCAACGCGGTCGCCGGCACCGTGACCTCGAGGCAGACGGCGTCGGGCAACTCGGCGGCCGCGCTCGCGACCGACACCGCGCGCAACCAGGCCAGCAACGCGCTGGCAAATTCCGGCCGCGGCGGCGTATCGACCGGGTCCGCCGACAGCACCGCGGCCGAGCAGATGGTGCCGCTCGCGGCTTTCAGCCACTACGGTCCGGGCAGCACCCCGCTCGCCGTCAACCACCAGGGAACCTTCGTCGCGACCACGCTCTCGTTCAACCTCGCGCCGAATGTCTCGTTGAGCGCCGCGACCGCGGCGATCAACGAGACCGCCAACAGCATCGGCATGCCGTCCACGGTGCACGGCAGCTTCCAGGGCACCGCGCGCACCTTCCAGGAGTCGCTCGGCAGCGAGCCGGTGCTGATCCTTTCGGCGCTCGCCGCGGTGTACATCGTACTGGGCGTGCTCTACGAGAGTTACATCCACCCGATCACGATCCTCTCGACCCTGCCGTCGGCGGGCGCCGGGGCGGTGCTCGCGCTGCGGCTGTTCGGACAGGAGTTCAGCATCATCGCCCTCATTGGCGTGATCCTGCTGATCGGCATCGTGAAGAA
>JBOIAH010000509.1:0-10554 GCA_050739055.1 Steroidobacteraceae bacterium
GGGTAGCAGAACGCCCAAACAGGCGCCGGTATCAATCGCAAGCTGATGAATTTTAACGGAAACAGCTCACTTCGACGGCAGCCCGATGCGCAACGCGGCGATCGCGATCCGCACCTCGATGAAGAACGCGACGAACGCGGCGCTCAGGCACACCATCGCGCCGACGAACAACAGCGCAATGGTCCCCTCGAGCGACACGCCGAGAAACGCGTTGGCGAACAGCGCCACCACCACGAGGGCGACCAGCAGCGCCGCGATCGCGCACAGGGACATGGCCGTATAGATGTAGCGTGCGCGGCGGGCCAGCACCGCGATGTCCGCCTGCAGCGGCTGGCGGTGACCGGGGTGATTCTCCAGCCGGGCTTCCAGCACGCGCGCCCGGTCGACGACCCGCGAGAGGCGGTTGGTCAGGACCCCGAGCGTCGCCGCGACCCCCGACAGCAGGAACACCGGGGCCACCGACGACTGGACCAGATGCGCAATATCCATTCAGCCCCCGGTCGATGCGCGAGCAGCGTGGCGCCTGTTGTATCACAAACCGCGGCGCGCTCGGCGCCGGTCGCCCCGACCGACGCTGCCGCCAGCGGCTCGAGGTGGTGCGAGCCGGGCGCAGTTGCGACCGCGAGTCATGCTGTTGTACGATCGTTCAACAACGTAGTCCCGAGCCGGGGGCCGCAAGCCATGAAGTCCACGAACCTGCAGCGAGTCGAGTCCGCGGTGCCGGTGGCGCCCGACGCGCCCGCCGGCCTCGACGCGCAGAGCCTGCCCGCCTGGATCTATCGCGACCCGGATTTCTTCGAGCGTGAACGCCAGGCGGTCTTCCGTAACAGCTGGCAGGTCGTGTGCCATGTGAGCGACCTGCCGCGGGCGGGGGATTTTCATACCTTCGAGTTCTTTGGGGAGTCGGCGCTGGTGCTGCGCGCCGCGGACGGCGCGCTGCGCGCCTTCCACAACGTGTGCCGGCACCGTGCGGCGCGCCTGCTCGACGGGCCGGGCGGAAATTGCGGCCGGCGCATCACCTGCCCGTATCACGCGTGGACCTACGCGCTCGACGGGCGCCTGGTGGGCGTGCCGCAGCGCGACAGCTTCACGGGCCTGGACACCACGCGGCACGGACTCGTGCCGCTCGAGCACGAAGTGTTCATGGGGTTTATTTTCGTGCGCTTCGCGCCGGGGCTGCCGAGTGTGCGCGAGATGGCCTCGCCGTACGCGGGCGAGCTCGCGGCGTATCGCTTCGAGGAGCTCGTGCCGCACGGCCGGGTGAGCCTGCGCCCGCGCGCGGTGAACTGGAAGAACGTCGCGGACAACTACTCCGACGGACTGCACATCAACGTGGCGCACCCGGGACTCACCCGCCTGTTCGGCCGGGGCTACGGGATCGAGGCGCAGCCGTGGATCGACAAGATGTGGGGCCTGCTGCGCGATACCCCGTCCGCCAACCTGTCGGAGCGGCTCTACCAGCGGCTCCTGCCGCCGGTTCCGCACCTGCCGCCCGAGCGCCAGCGGCTGTGGACATACTTCAAGCTGTGGCCGAACGTCGCGTTCGACATCTACCCGGACCAGGTCGATTTCATGCAGTTCCTGCCGCTGTCGCCCACCGCGACCCTGATCCGCGAGATCGTCTACGTTTATCCGGACACGCGCCGCGAGATGCGCGCCGCGCGCTATCTGAACTGGCGCATCAACCGCCGCGTGAGTCTCGAGGACCAGGCGCTGATCGAGCGGGTGCAGGCGGGCATGGCCTCCAGCAGCTACACGATGGGGCCGCTGGCCGAGGGCGAGGTGTGCCTGCGCAGCTTCGCGCGCCGCATGCGCGCGCTGATCCCGGAGAGCGCACTGCCACACGCGCCCGCGCGGGGCTGGAGCCGTGGCTGACAGCGGGCGCGCCGGCGAGGCACGCTGCGACGCGCTGATCATCGGCGGCGGCCACAACGGCCTGGTGTGCGCCGCGTATCTGGCAGGGGCGGGACTCAAGGTTACGGTGCTCGAGCGGCGCGCGGTCGTGGGGGGCGCCGCGGTCACCGAGGAATTCCACCCCGGCTTTCGCAACTCAGTCGCCTCCTACACCGTCTCGCTGCTCAATCCCAGGATCATCCGCGATCTGGAGCTTGCCGCCCACGGGTTGCGCATCGTCGAGCGACGCTGCGCGAACTTCCTGCCGACCGCGGACGGCCGGTACCTCCTCACCGGAGCGGGGCGCACGCCCGCCGAGGTGGCCCGCTTCTCGGCGCGTGACGCCGCGCGCCTGCCCAAATACGGCGAGCGGCTCGATGCGATCGCCGACGTGCTGCGCGACCTGGTGCTGGCCACGCCGCCGAACGCGGTCGAGGGCAGCTGGCGGGTCGCGCTGCCGGAGCTGGTGCGCGCGGCGCGCGTCGGCGGCCGGCTGCGCCGGCTCGACATGAGTCTGCGGCGCGAACTCCTGTCGCTCATCGCCATGTCCGCGGGCGACTATCTCGACGGGTGGTTCGAGAGCGACCCGATCAAGGCCGTGTTCGGCTTCGACGGCATCGTCGGCAACTACGCGAGCCCCTATACCCCGGGCTCGGCTTACGTGCTCCTGCACCACGTGTTCGGCGAGGTGAACGGCAAGCGCGGCGTGTGGGGTCACGCGAGCGGCGGCATGGGCGCCATCACCCAGGCGATGGCCAGATCGGCCGCGGCGCGCGGCGCGGTGATTCGGCCGGCGACCCCGGTGCGCGAGGTGCTGGTCGAGGGCGAGCGGGCGGTGGGCGTGGTCACCGAGTCCGGGGAAACGCTGCGCGCGGCGGCGGTGATTTCCAACCTCAATCCGAAGCTGCTGTACCTCACGATGTTCGGCCCGCAGGCCCTGCCGCCGGAGTTTCGCGAGCGCATCAGCCACTGGCGCTGCGGCTCGGGGACCTTCCGCATGAACGTCGCGCTCGCGGAGCTGCCCGACTTCAGCTGCCTGCCCGGCAAGGCGAGCGCCGATCACCACACCGCGGGTATCATCATCGCACCGACGCTCGCCTACATGGAGCAGGCCTACTTTGACGCGCGCTCGTTCGGCTGGTCGCGCCGGCCGGTTGTGGAGCTGGTAATCCCCTCGACGCTCGACGACAGCCTCGCGCCGCGCGGGCAGCACGTCGCGAGCCTGTTCTGTCAGCACGTGGCGCCGCAGCTGCCCAACGGAGAATCCTGGGACACGCACCGCGAGGCGGTCGCGGACCTCATGATCGACACGGTGAACGCCCACGCTCCCAACTTCAAGGCCGCGGTGCTCGGACGCCAGATCATGAGTCCGCTCGATCTGGAGCGGACCTTCGGACTCATCGGCGGCGACATCTTCCACGGCGCGCTCAGTCTCGACCAGCTGTTCTGCGCGCGCCCGATGCTCGGCTACGGCAACTACCGCGGGCCGCTCGCCGGGCTGTACATGTGCGGCGCGGGCACGCACCCGGGCGGCGGGGTGACGGGCGCCCCGGGCCATAACGCAGCGCGCGAGATCTTGAGCGACTTTCGCCGCGGACGGCTGCGGCGGGTGGCCTGAGCAGGCATGGTGCGCAAGGCGTCCCGCGCCGCACGCCGGCCCCGCTTCGAGCGCCAGCTGCCGCAGGCGCGGCGCGCCGCGCTCATCGCGGCCACCATCGAATGCCTCAAGCGCCGCGGGCACGACGGCCTCTCGATCCGCACCATCAGCGCCCAGGCCGGCGTGTCGGTCGGCCTCATCAACCACCATTTTCCCAACAAGGACGAGCTCGTTGCGGCGGCCTACCGGCACTTCAACAGCGAGCTGCTGGGCGGGCTGCAGGCGGCGGTGGCGCGTGCCGGGGATTCGCCCCGCGCGCGGCTGCGCGCGTTCCTTGACGCATCCTTCTCCGCGCCTAACCTGGATGCCGACGTGCTGGCGGTGTGGGTGGTGTTCTGGGGCCTGTATCGGCACTCGCGCCTGATCCAGCGCGTACAGCGCACGACCTATTCGGGTTACGTGCGGATGCTGCGCGGAATGCTCGCCGACCTGGTGCCGCCGGATTTGCGCGCCACGGGCGTCGATCTGCGCCTCGCGGCGATCGGGCTCACGGCGCTGGTGGACGGGCTGTGGCTCGAATGGTGCCTGCAGCCGGGCAGGTTCCGCCGCGCCGAGGCCGTGGCGCTGTGCGAGGCGTGGGTGCAGAGCCTGTGCCGGCGCGCCGGCCGCGCCGATTCACGCCTACTTTCCTAACAGGCCGCGCAACTTGTTTTGGAGGGTGTCCTGTAATTTCTGCTTCAGCTTCGACTTCAGCAGCCCCTGCAGGTCTGGCCGCACCTTCGGATCACTCGCGGTACCCCTGATATCGACCGGGATACCCGCGAGCGTCAATTGGGACAGATCCGCGCCCTGCGAGGCCGGGGGCGTCTTCAGGACGACCGCGACGATGTGGTAGTCGATCGCCTCGGTGAGGAGGTTGGTGGTACCCCCACCCGTGACACGCAGGTATTGCGAGGCAACATTGAGATCCCTGGTTGTGGCGACGCCGCCGACGATATCCGCCGACATCCTGAAAGAGTCAAATTTCGTGCGCCGATCGTCACTCCCGGCCGGCAGGCTCTGCTGTTTAAGGAGCGCTTGTGCGCGATTCAACTCGTACCAAAGATCGATACCGTTTACCGCACCATCCGCCAGGTTCATTGCCACCCGTCCGCTCAGGTTCTTGATCAGTGCATCGCTCGTGGGCCCGAAGCTCGCGAGTTTAGTGCTCGCATTACCGCGTCCCGACAACCGCTCACTCTTGATACCGTCCTTGAGCAGTGGCGCCATCTCCACGCCAGTGATCTCCTGGTCCACTCTCAGTTTCGGCACCTCATCGTGCGCGTCGTACGTGAGGTCGCCGGAATACGTACCTCCGTAGAGGCTCGCCTTGATCGGGAATAGATGAACGATCCCGTCTGCGGCCCGCACGCTCAAGCGCAGGTTCGAAAGAGCAAAGCCCTTAATCCTGGCGCTACCGACGCTGAAGTTACCGTTGATGTTGAGCGCCCGCACGGCGGCGGTCGGCAATGGCGTCGGCGCCGCGGGAGCTGTGGCCGCCGCCTGCGCAGGGCGCTTGGGAGCCAGATACCGGTCCAAATCGATGTGATCCACATTCAGATCGAAACTCATCGCCTGGGTGTCAAGGTTCGTGACCGCCACAGCGCCGCGCAGCTGCGTTTCATCCAGCTGCATCGCGAGCTTCTCCAGATGCACGGCCTTCAGCGCGTAGGAGAAGTCGCTCGAGGCG
Source organism: Steroidobacteraceae bacterium (assembly GCA_050739055.1). Classification (GTDB taxonomy): domain Bacteria; phylum Pseudomonadota; class Gammaproteobacteria; order Steroidobacterales; family Steroidobacteraceae; genus 13-2-20CM-66-19. The sequence continues at coordinate 5,220 of JBOIAH010000509.1, forward strand.
GTGAGTTTCGACAGCACCGTCGCATCCTGAGTCTTCGGTAACTGGATACCCAGTTGCGTCAAGAACCCACGCAGCATCAAGGGATCGAGCTTGAAGGAGCCACCGATCGCTGGCGCATCGATGATTTTTTCACCACTGAGCGAGCCGGAAAGCCGTGCGGCCCCAACCTGCGCTGAAAAGGCTGGCGCCTTCAGTGTCTGCGCCGCTAAATCCACCTCCACGGCCGGCGCTAGGAATTTCCAGGGCAACTTGTCGCGCGCCGTTTTCAGTTTCAGATCGCCGCCCAGCTTGACTCCCTCAAGGCCATAACGCCTGGCCGCCGAGTCCAGCGTGACATCGAGAGCGGCCGTAAAGCTCAAGTCATTGCCCCCGGGCCCGGTGTTCAGGTCAAAGCCGGCTTGCACCGGCACGGTGGAGTGCCGCGAGACCTTGCCGACGTCGAGGTTCAGATTGGAAAGCGTGAGCGTGTCATAGCTGACGCGGCTGTTCTTGACCTGAATTCCGTCGAGGCTCTGCAGCGACTCGGAGCCTTGGCCGCTGCCGGAGGTCGCCGTAGCCTTTTTTTGCCCGAAATCCTCCCAGTTGCCTTTGCCGGCGGCGTTCGTCTTCAGGCGCAGATCGAGTCCGTCGATCTCGATGCGTCCGACCTCGAGTTTCTTTTGCAATAGCGGCAGCAGTTTTACCCGCAGTGCGGTCCGCTGTACCGACAGAAACGGATCGGTGCCGAACCCTTCCGGATTTCCCAGACTCACCGGCCCGAGGTTCAACGCGATCCAGGGGAAGACCGATAGCTTGATGTCTCCCTGCAGTACCAAGTCCCGCCCGGTCGAGGCCTTGACCTCTCGGGCGATGCGTCCCTTGTAGTCGTTCGGGTTGACGAACAGGGCAACCGCCAGCAGCAGCAGTGCCCCCAGCAGAATGAATCCGCCGAGAACGTAGCCAAGCACTCTTAAGCCGCGCATTTTCATTGTTCCACGCCGCACCCGCGGATCGCGCGCTCTTTGGAGCCCGGTGCTTGCCACGGGTTGCCCGCACGGATCGTGGCCCTAGGCTTTTGGAACGACACCGCCCGGGGTCAGTTTGTCAATCGCCTGCGGCAGGACCTGGGCCAGCTTCTGCGCCAGGTCCTGCGGATTCAAGCCTGCTTTGGCAGCTAGTGCTTGGATTGTGCTGGCGCCAAACGCCTGGTGCACTTGATCGGCAGAGATCGGCTGATTCGCGCCGCTACCCACCCAAGATTTTACTGTCGAGCCCAATCCCTGCTGCTCCAGTTGCGTCACAATGCCCTGGACACCACCGTGCTTTTCAATGAGTCCGTTAACGACGGAGGCCATCTCGCCGCCGACTACGCCTGCCAAGATGCCATCGAGTAATCCCATGACTGCTCTCCTGTCTGACCGATTGGCGAATCAAGCGGCCCACTGCCTGGGCCACATCCGATTTTAGCGCATACGCTTCAGGTCGCGGCGGCCGGCCTTAGCGGCAAGCCTTACCATGACCACCAGCCCTGGGCCGCCACCGGCTGCCGCCGTGGCCGGCCAGCTTGGTCGTGCTGGTGATCCCTCTTGGTGGACCCGTACAGCCCTTCTGCGCCAAACAGGAACTTCCAGGATGCCAATTACTATTGGCTGTAGGGGCACGGCGGTAGAGCGTGCCGTCGCAAATGCCCGATAATCGCCCCCACATCGACCGTCAGGATTCACGCAAGCGGAGGAGGCGCGCCTTGCACAGCACGGGGCGAGCGCGGATCGTGATCGTCGGCTGCGGTTTCGGCGGCCTGTTCGCCGCCCGCGCGCTCAGGCGCACGCCGGCCGACGTGCTGGTCATCGACCGCAACAACTATCACCTGTTCCAGCCGCTGCTGTACCAGGTCGCCTGCGCCGCCCTGGCGCCGGCGGACATCGCTCAGCCGATCCGCACCATCCTGCGTCACCAGAAAAACGCGCGCGTGCTGCTGGCCGAGGTGGACCGCATCGACCTCGCGGGGCGCAGCGTATCCGCCGGCGGCAGGCGCGTTCCCTACGACTACCTGATTCTTGCGCCGGGCGCGGTGGACAACTACTTCGGTCACGAGGAGTGGCGGCGCTTCGCGCCGGGCATGAAGGAGATCGGCGAGGCCACCTACATCCGCTCGCGCCTGCTGCGCTCCTTCGAGGCCGCAGAGTTCGAGGAGGATCCGGCGGAGCGTGCCGCGCACCTCAGCTTCGTCATCGTCGGCGCCGGTCCCACCGGCGTGGAGCTCGCGGGCGCCATCAAGGAGCTGGCGGTGGACGTCATTCCGCGCGATTTCCGCAGCGCCGACACGCGCCGCGCGCGCGTCATCCTCGTCGAGGCCGGGCCGCGTCCGCTGCCGGCCCTGCACCGCGATTCCTCGGCGCGCGCGCTCGCCCAGCTGCGCGGCCTGGGCGTGGAGGTGCGGCTTGGCACGCCGGTCACCCAGGTGTTTGACGATGGAGTCGAAGCGGGTGGCGAGCGGCTGCGCAGCCACAACGTCGTCTGGACCGCGGGCGTGCGCGCCGCGCCGCTCGCCGGCACGCTCGGTATCGCGCCGGGCCCGGGTGGGCGCGTACCGGTGCTGGCGGATTGCTCCGTGCCCGGGCACCCCGACGCGTTCGTCATCGGCGATGCCGCCTGGCTCGTCGACGGGCGCAGCGGGCAGCCGGTGCCGGGGGTGTCGCAGGGCGCGATGCAGATGGGACGTTACGTCGCGCGGCTGATCGAGGCCGAGGTGCGCGGGGTGCCCACGGCCCGCGCCCGCGGCTTTCACTACCGTGACAAGGGCTCGATGGCCACCGTGGGCAAGTCGCGCGCCGTCGTGGAGCTTGGCCGTGTGCGTTTCGGCGGTCTCGCGGCGTGGCTCGCCTGGATGGCGCTGCATGTCACCGTGCTCATCGGCTTCCGCAACCGCCTGGCGGTGCTCGTGTCGTGGATCTACAGCTACGTGTTTTTCCGGCGCGGCTCGCGTCTCATCACCGGACTCGCGCCGCCGCCGGCGCGCCGCTCGTGATGGCCGCCGCGGCTCATCCACCGCGCCACGCGAGCCCGGCAGCCGACGGCGCCGAGGGCATGACGCTGCGCGGCTTCTTCGGCGTCTTCCGTTACAGCCGGCGCGCCCTGCAGCTGGTGTGGAGCACCAACGGGAGGCTCACCATCGCGCTCGCGGCACTCACCGTTGTCGCCGGCGTGCTGCCGGCGTCCGTGGCCTACATCGGCTCGCTGATCGTGGACGCGGTGGTGGCGGCGATGCGCGCCGGAGAGCTCGCCACGCGGGTCGTGGAGCTGGTGGTGCTGGAAGGGGTGCTGGTCGCCTCCATCGCGGCGGCACAGCGCGGGCTGTCGCTGTGTCAGTCGTTGCTGCGCGCCCAACTCGGCCAGCGCGTCAACGTGATGATCCTGGAGAAGGCGCTGACGCTCGAGCTGCAGCACTTTGAGGACTCGGAATTCTACGACAAGCTCACGCGCGCCCGACGCGAGGCGTCCACACGGCCGCTGAGTCTCGTGACGCGCACCTTCGGCCTGGTGCAGAACGGCATATCGCTGGCAAGCTACGCGGTGCTGCTCGCGCACTTCTCACGCTGGGCGGTCGCGGTGCTGCTGCTGGCGGGCCTGCCGGCGTTCGTCGCCGAAGCGAAGTTCTCCGGGGACGCCTTTCGGCTGTTCCGCTGGCGCTCGCCCGAGGCGCGCATGCAGATCTACCTCGAGACCGTGATCGCGCGCGAGGACCACGCCAAGGAGGTCAAGCTCTACGGCTTAGGTCCCCGCCTGCTCGAGCGTTACCGCGACATCTTCCGCCGCCTCTACGGGGAGGACCGGGCACTCACGGTGCGCCGCGATGCCTGGGGCTTCGCCCTGGGGCTCATCGCCACCGCGGCGTTGTACGGCGCGTACGCCTGGATCGCGGTCAGCACCGTGCGGCGCCTGATCACGCTCGGACAGATGACCATGTACCTGGCGCTGTTTCGCCAGGGACAGTCGGCGGTGTCGGCGATGCTGGCGGCGGTGGGCGGCATGTACGAGGACAATCTGTATCTGTCGACACTGTACGAGTACCTGGAAACGACCGTGGCAGCGCCCGGCGGCCGCGCGCTGCACGGCCCGCATCCGGAGGACGGCGTTCGCTTCGAGGACGTGAGCTTCGCCTATCCGGGCGCCGAGGAGCCGGCGCTCGAGCACGTCACGCTGCACCTGCAGCCGGGCGCGAGCCTCGCACTGGTGGGCGAGAACGGTTCGGGCAAGACCACGCTCATCAAGCTGCTGACGCGCCTGTACGCGCCCACCGGCGGCCGCATCCTGCTCGACGGCAGGCCACTCCCCGAGTGGGACGACGCGGCGCTGCGCGAGCGCATCGGCGTGATCTTCCAGGACTTTGCCCGCTACCAGATGCGGGTGGGTGAGAACGTCGGCGCGGGCGATGAGCGTTATTTCGAGGACGAGGGGCGCTGGCGGACCGCAGCCGACAAGGGCCGGGCGAGCGACTTCATCGAGGCCCTGCCGGCTGGCTACCAGACCCAGCTTGGCAAATGGTTCCGCGACGGACGCGAGCTGTCCGGCGGCCAGTGGCAGAAAATCGCGCTGTCGCGCGCCTTCATGCGTACGCGCGCGGACATACTGGTGCTCGATGAGCCCACGGCGGCGATGGATGCGCAGGCGGAGGCCGAAGTGTTCGAGCATTTCCGCCAGCTGGCGCACGATCGCATCACCATCCTGATCTCGCACCGCTTCTCCACGGTACGCATGGCCGACCAGATCGCGGTCCTCAACCGCGGCCGCATCGTCGAGCGCGGCACTCACGAGGAGCTGATGCGCCTCAACGGACGCTACGCGCACCTGTTCGCGCTGCAGGCGCGCGGCTACCGGTGAGCCGCAGCGCGCGCGTCCTGCCGCATGCGTTTGAGGTCGATCGGGCGGATCTCGGAGATGGGGCAATTCCAGCGATCGGCCCTGACCGAATCGAGTCGCGCATACACGGTCCCGCCGAACGAGTGTGTCAGCCCGATGCGGTTTATGAAGGGCAGGCCGCGGGTACCGCACGGCGACCACACCTTCAGCAGGTAGGCGCCGTTGGCTCCCATGAATACGACCAGCTCACTGTCGCTGAGCGCTTGCCAGCCGTCGTAGCGACCGAACCAGGTGAAGTGATCGACCGGGGCGCCGGCGTAGGCCAGGTAGCGCGCCCGTTCCTGCTGGTCCGCTGCAGCCCGCCGCTGCGCCATTCCCGCGCAGGCGGTGAGCGCCGCCAGCATTGCCGGGGCGAGGATCCATTTCAGACTGCGGTACGACATGCACTCTCTCCGCCAGCATCACGGCTGCGCCGATCCTGCTGCAGGTTTGGACC
>JBOIAH010000510.1:0-1145 GCA_050739055.1 Steroidobacteraceae bacterium
CTCGCGCTCGGCGAGCACCTTGGCGGCCTCGCTCGAGGCTCCGTGCACCGACAGCACATACACCGATGCGCCCGAAACGCCGCGGTCGGCGATCGCGTCCGCGTGCACCGAAACGAACAGGTCCGCATGCGCCGCCCGTGCGCGCCGGATGCGCTCGTCCAGCTTGAGAAACTCATCGCGTTCGCGGGTCAGGACCGCGCGCATGCCCGGCTCGCCGTTGATGCGCGCAGCGAGCGCCCGTGCGATCGCGAGCGTCACGTCCTTCTCGCGCGTACCGCCGCGTCCAATCGCGCCCGGATCCACGCCGCCGTGTCCGGCATCCACGGCAATGACCACGTCGCGGTCGCCGTCCCCGGGCGCGTGCACGGCCCGCACGGCCGCCTTGGGTCCGGTATCCGCCACCGCCACCGGTGCCTCGCCCAGGCTGACGATGAGCTGCCGCCCCGGCTCGCCCGGCGCCCAGCCGCTGCGCGCCGGCAGGGCGGTTTTCATCTGCACCACGACTCGCAGCGTGCCGTTCGGCTGCCTGCCGAGGCGAATGCCGGTGACAATGCCGGAGGCGTCTGGCACGCGCACGCCCTGCCCGAGGCGCGTGTGCTCGAGGTCGATGACCGCGCGATTTGGGTTGTCCAGGGTGAAGAGCCTGGGCGCGGTGCCGTCGCTCAGCTCCAGGGTGAGTTGCGCAAAGCCTGCCGTTGCAGACAGGTGGATGGAGCGCAGCTGTGCGGCGGTGGCCGTCGAAACGGCAGCGAGGCCGAGCAGACCCGCGGCGACTCCTTTGCGAAAGGCCTTTCTAATCATTAAGTTCTCGGCACAATCTGCCGTGTAATCTACGGCGTTCACGCCCGACTTTCAACCCGCAGACGGCGCGCTGCCGGTCAGTTGGAACAGCCACGACCTCCCGAGTGCCGAACCCGGAGTTGCCTCCACGTCGTGTCCGACCGGGCCGGCCGCAAACGCCACGGTGAGATCGGCGGCCGGCAGACGTCCGACCCCGCGCTCCGGCCACTCGATGAGCCACACGTGGCCGTCGGTGGCCCACTCGCGCAGTCCCAGGGAGTCGAGCTCGGAAGGAGCCTCCAGCCGGTATAGATCCAGGTGCACCACCGTCAGCGGGCCGGCCGGATACAGCTCCAGCAGGGTGT
>JBOIAH010000511.1:0-3893 GCA_050739055.1 Steroidobacteraceae bacterium
GGGTGGCGGTGCTGACCGACGTGCACGAGGATACCCCGCTCGAGGAAGTCGCCGCGGTGGTCGATGTGCTGCAAACGCCCGCGTTCCTGTGCCGGCAGACTAATTTCATCGTGAAGACCGCCGCGCAGCGCAAGCCCGTCAACATCAAGAAGGGCCAGTTTCTGTCGCCCTGGGAGATGCAGAACGTGGTCGACAAGGCGCGCTCCACCGGCAACGCGCAGATCATGGTGTGCGAGCGCGGCTTCTCGTTCGGCTACAACAACCTGGTCGCCGACATGCGCTCGCTCTCGATCCTGCGCGCGACCGGCTGTCCGGTGGTGTTCGATGCCACGCACTCGGTGCAGCTGCCGGGCGGCAAGGGCACCGCCTCGGGCGGTGAGCGCGAGTTCATCCCGGTGCTGGCGCGGGCCGCGGTCGCCGCGGGCGTTGCGGGGCTGTTCATGGAAACGCACCCGCGGCCGGAGGAGGCCCTGTCGGACGGTCCGAACGCCTGGCCGCTGGGGCGCATGGAGCCGCTGCTCACCACGCTCGCCGAGCTCGACCGGGCGGTCAAGGCAGCGCCATTCGAGGAATCGCTGCTGTGAGGAGCCCTCAGGCGTGAGCCGGATCACCGCCATCCGCGCGCGCGAAATTCTCGACTCGCGCGGCAATCCGACGGTGGAGGCCGACGTGGTGCTCGACTCGGGCGTCCTCGGCAGGGCGGCGGTCCCCTCGGGCGCCTCCACCGGGACGCGCGAGGCGGTGGAGCTGCGCGACGGGGACGGCAGGCGCTACGCGGGCAAGGGTGTGCTCAAGGCCGTCGAGCACGTGAACACCGTGCTGCAGGCGGCGCTCATCGGCCGCGATCCGCGTGACCAGGCGGGGATCGACCGCACCATGATCGAGCTGGACGGCAGTCCCAACAAGGGCCGCCTCGGCGCCAACGCCATACTGGGCGTCTCACTCGCCAGCGCCCGCGCTGCGGCGGCGGATGCACACCTGCCGCTGTATCGCTATCTCGGGCAGTCGTCCTGCGGCGGGCGCGAGCCGCTCATGCCGGTGCCGATGATGAACATCATCAACGGTGGCGCGCACGCCAATAACAGCCTCGACATCCAGGAGTTCATGATCGTGCCCCTCGGGGCGCCGACGTTCCGCGAGGCACTGCGGTACGGCGCCGAGGTCTTTCATGCGCTGCAGAAGCTGCTCGCCGCCCGCGAGCTGTCCACGACGGTGGGGGATGAAGGCGGGTTCGCCCCGAACCTCGAGTCGAACGAGGCGGCGCTCGCGATCATCCTCGAGGCGATCGAGGCGGCCGGCTACCGCCCCGGGAAGGACCTGTGCCTGGCGCTCGATGCCGCGAGCTCCGAGTTCTTCCGTGACGGCAGCTACCGGCTCGAGTCCGAAGGGCGGCGTTTCTCCCCCGTCGAATTCACGCGCTACCTGGCGCAGCTTGCCGGGAAGTACCCGATCGTCAGCATCGAAGACGGCATGAGCGAGAACGACTGGGACGGCTGGACCGAGCTCACGCGCTCGCTCGGGGCCAGGATCCAGCTGGTCGGGGACGACGTGTTCGTGACGGATACGAAAATCCTCAGGCGGGCGATCGAGCAGCACGTCGCCAACGCCATCCTCGTGAAGCCCAACCAGATCGGCACGCTGACCGAGACGCTCGCGGCCATCGACATGGCCGACCAGGGACACTACGCCTCGATCGTGTCGCATCGCTCGGGCGAGACCGAGGACAGCACCATCGCCGACCTCGCGGTCGCGAGCGCCGCCACCCAGATCAAGACCGGCTCGCTGTCGCGCTCCGATCGCACCGCCAAGTACAACCAGCTGCTGCGCATCGAGGAGGAGCTCGGCAAGGTGCGGTACGCGGGCCGCGACGCGTTTCGCGCCGTCTGATACCCTGTGGCTCCCATGAAGTGGCTCGCCGCCGCGCTCACGGTCGTCGTGGTCCTGCTGCAATACCGGATCTGGGTCTCCGATCATGGCGTGCGCCAGGTGGACCGCCTGAAGCGCGCGGTCGCCGCGCAGCAGGCCGAGAACGAGCAGCTCGGCGAACGCAACCGCCAGCTCGCCGCCGAGGTGCGTGATCTGAAGACCGGCACGGCGGCGCTCGAGGAGCGCGCCCGCAGCGATCTGGGAATGATCGCCCGCAGCGAGACGTTCTACCAGGTCGTTCCCGCCCGGCCGGCAAGTTCCAACCCAGCGCCGACGCGGACCGCACAGCGCTGAGCGAAAGCGGCAGCAGCTTGCCTGTGCGTTACTGGCTCGTCATGCCGGCGGCGGGTGCGGGGCGGCGGTTCGATCCCGGCGTACCGAAGCAATACGCACCGCTCGCGGGTCGTACCGTCATCGAATGGGCCCTCGCGCCATTCCTTGCGGATGCGCGCTGTACGCATGCGGTCGTGGTGGCAGCCCCGGGCGATTTGCACTGGGTGCGCATCGCCGCGCGCCTGGACGCTGCCAGGGTGTCATCGGCCGACGGCGGCGGTGAGCGCAGTCAGTCGGTGCGCCGCGGGCTCGCGGCGCTCGAGGCCCGGGCACAGGCCGATGAGTGGGTGCTGGTACACGATGCCGCCCGGCCGTGCCTCCCGCCGGCGGATCTCGAGCGCCTGCTCGGGCGCCTCGAGGGGCACGCGGTGGGGGGACTGCTGGCGATCCCGGCGGCGGACACGCTGAAACGGGCCGGCAGCGCGCCCGGGGGCGCGGCGGTCGCAGAAACGCTGGATCGCTCGGACCTGTGGCGGGCGCAGACTCCGCAGATGTTCCGCTTCGGGCGGCTGTGCGAGGCGCTCGATCGGGCGCATGCCGGCGGGCGCTTTGCGACCGACGAGGCACAGGCGCTCGAGTGGCAGGGCGAGCATCCGCTGCTCGTCGAGGGATCGGGGACCAACCTCAAGATCACTACCCCGGACGACCTGCCGCTGGCGGCGGCGGTGCTGCGCTCGCGGGCGCCGTGAGGGTGCGCGGAGAATGCCATGAGAATCGGATCGGGAATCGACGTGCATGCTCTCGGCCCGGGGGAGTTCGTGATGCTGGCCGGGCTGCGCGTACCGCATTCGCGCGGCGTAGTGGCGCATTCGGACGGGGACGTGGTGCTGCATGCGCTGTGCGACGCGTTGCTGGGCGCCGCGGGTCTCGGGGACATCGGTGAGCACTTCCCGGACAGCGACCCGCAGTGGCGCGGCGCGGACAGCCGCCGCTTCGTCGCGGCGGTGCTGGACATGCTGCGTGCCCGGCGGTTTTCCGTGGTCAACGCAGACCTCACCGTGATCGCGCAGAGCCCGAAGATCGCGCCATTCCGCGCGGCGATGCGCCGCGAGGTTGCGCAACTGCTGGAAATCCCGCTGGAGCGCGTCAACCTCAAGGCGACGACCTCGGAAGGCCTGGGCTTTCTGGGGCGTGCCGAGGGCATCGCCGCCCAGGCGGTCGTGCTGCTGAGCGGCGACTAAGGCCCGCTCGCAGCAGACAGCAACACGTACACCGCGCCCGTTCCCCCGTCCGCCGGCCGCGCCGACACGTAGGCGAGCACCGCGCCGCTGCGGCCCAACACCGCGGCGACCGCGGCCTTGAGCACCGGCCCGCGGTTGCCCGAGCGCAGCCCCTTGCCGTGGATGACGCGCACGCAGCGCACCTGCTGCTCGAGCGCCGCGACGAGGAACTGCCGCAGCGCGCGCTTGGCTTCGGCGACCGTGAGTCCGTGCAGGTCGATCTCGCGCTGCACGCGATACTCGCCGCGGCGCAGTTTGCGCAGCACCGGCGGCTGCACCCCGGGGAGGTGGTATATCAGCGCCTCACCGCCCGCGAGCGCCGGATCGGGAGGCTCCCCGCCGAGGCTTTCCCTGAGCACGGCGGCACGGTCCGCGCGGGTGAAGCGGGCCCGCGGCCGGGGCTTGGGCGGCCTC
>JBOIAH010000512.1:0-1810 GCA_050739055.1 Steroidobacteraceae bacterium
CTCAAGGATCTCGACGAGCTGTACGAGAAGATCGGCCTGGGCGAGCGCCTCGCGCCGCTCGCGGCGCGGCGGCTGCTGCCCGGAGCGCCGGCCGCGGACGGCAAGGCCACGCCCGCTCCGCTCGCGATCGCCGGCACCGAGGGGCTCCTGGTCACCTACGCGCGCTGCTGCTTCCCCATACCCTACGACCCGATCTTCGCGTTCCTCTCGGCCGGCCGCGGCGTGGTGATCCACCGCGAGAACTGCGTGAACGTCGAGGACTACCGCAAGCACCCGGAAAACTGGCTACCGGTCAGCTGGCAGACCGCGCCCGATCGGTTGTTCTCCTCCGAGATCCGCGCCTACGTGGTGAACCGCACCGGGGTGCTCGCGGCGGTCGCCGCCGCGATCGCCAGCACCGAAACCAGCATCGACCACGTCTCCATCGACGAGCAGGACAGCGACGCCGCGGTGCTCACCTTCGAGCTGCGGGTGCGCGATCGCCGCCAGCTCGCGCGCCTGGTGCGGGTGATCCGCCGCATGCCGGACGTGAGGCGGGTGGCCCGCACCATCGCCGCGCATGCGCGCGATGAGCCGGCGCACGAGGGCGACAGCGACAGCAGCGGGTGATTTACCATTCTCCAGGAGGATCCACCGGATGAGCCGCCAGACCGTTCACACTGACCGCGCCCCGCAGGCGATCGGCCCCTACTCGCAGGCGGTGCGCGCCGGCGACACCGTGTATCTCTCGGGTCAGGTGCCGCTCGACCCGGCCACCATGCAGCTCGTGGGCGGCGACTTCGGCGCGCAGGTGCGCCGCGTGTTCGAGAATCTCAACGCGGTGGCGGAAGCGGCCGGCGGCTCGCTCGCCGATGCGGTGAAGCTCACCATCTTCCTCACCGACCTCGCGAACTTCGCCACGCTGAACGAGATCATGGCGAGTTACTGCAGCAAGCCCTACCCGGCGCGCTCCACGGTGGGCGTCGCGCAGCTGCCGCGCGGCGCGCAGGTCGAGATCGAGTGCGTGCTGCACCTGGGCTGAGACAGCCGCCCACCGCCGCCGGCGCTGCGGCCCGGAGCGGTGCCGGCGACCCCGGGCTGCGTCCGGTCAGCGCCCTGCGCGGCGTGGGCGCGGCGCTGGCGCAGCGTCTCACGCGCCTGGGCGTGACGCGCATCGCGGACCTCGCGTTCCTGCTACCGCTGCGCTACGAGGACCGCACCCGCGTCACCCCCATCGGTGCGCTCACCCCGGGCACGCGCGCGGCGGTCGAGGGCGAGGTCCAGCTCACCGAAGTCGCCTACCGGCGGCGGCGCCAGCTCTTGTGCCGGATCAGCGACGGTTCGGGCTTTCTCACGCTGCGCTTCTTTTATTTCTCGGCGAGCCAGCAGCGCGGCCTTGCGCGCGGCACGCGCCTGCGCTGCTTTGGCGAGGTGCGCCGCGGCCCGCTCGGGCTCGAGATCGTGCATCCGGAGTACCGGCGCCTGGGCGCGGAGGCGGCGCCGCTCGAGGACGCGCTCACCCCGATCTATCCGCTGACCGAGGGGGTGCCGCAGGGCCGCCTGCGTGCGCTCATCGGCGCGGCGCTGCAGGAGCTCACGCGCACCGGCCTTACGGACTGGATCCCGGCGCGCGCCGGGCTGCCAGCGGGGCTGCCGCCGCTGCAGGACGCGCTCCTTTATCTGCACCGCCCGCCGCGCGAGGCGCAGCTCGCCGAGCTCGCCGCCGGGCGCCACCCGGCGCAGCGGCGCCTCGCCTTCGAGGAGCTGCTCGCGCACCACCTGGCGCTGCGGCTGCGCAAGCGCGCGCTGCAGACCGATCCGGCCTGGGAAC
>JBOIAH010000513.1:0-2797 GCA_050739055.1 Steroidobacteraceae bacterium
CAGAACGCCACCGGCAACTGGATCAAGGTGGTGCAGCGCGTGCCGGTGCGCATCGCGCTCAAGCCCCACGAGCTCGTCGCACACCCGCTGCGCGTCGGGCTGTCAACCCGCGTCAGGGTCGACGTGCGCGACGATTCCGGCAAGCAGCTGGCGGTGGCGCCGCGGCTGAAGCCGGTGCTGGCCACCGACGCCTACGATGTCGACGACACGCAGATCAAGGCGCGCATCGCCCAGATCGTGCGTGCGAATACCGGCGCCGGCTCAGACGCCGGCGCGCCTTAGGCGAGCAACGGCCAGCGTCAGCAAATTCGGTCAGTCCAGCTTCAGGTAACACAGCGGCAGCGCGGTGGTGTACTTGATGGTCTCCAGAGCGAAGCTCGCACTCACGTCCAGGAACTCCACCGCCGCGATCAGCCGCTTGTAGACCACGTCGTAAGCGTCGATGTCCGGCACCACGATGCGGATCAGGTAGTCGACATCGCCGCTCATGCGGTGGATTTCCGTGACCTCGGGGATGTCGCGCACCGCGCGCACGAACTTTGTGAACCACGCTTCGCTGTGATTGGCGGTCTTCAGCGTCACGAACACGGTGGTGCCGACATTCAGCGCGTGCGCATCCAGCAGCGCCACGGTCTGGCGGATCACACCCGCCTGCTGCAGCTTCTGGATGCGCCGCCAGCAGGCCGCTTTGGAAAGCCCGACACGGTCGGCGATTTCGACGGCGGTCAGCTCCCCGTCGCCCTGCAGCAGCTCCAGGATTCTGGTATCCAGCTTGTCCATGAAACCTGAATGCGCAATACCCGTCTGGCGCGCAATATTGTTGCGCAGACAGCGGCGCTTTACCACACCTTTGCAACCGGGTCATCCGGGACCCTGACTACGATAGGCCCATGGATCTGATCCGAGTTTTTAGCGCACACCCCGCATCGGTCGGCGAGACTTACACCGAGCACCTGGCGCGCGCCGTGTGCTTCGGTGCGCGGATGGTGGGAGCCGGAATCGCCTGCATGGTGCACGGGCTGTTGCCTTTCGTGTTCGTGCGCACCGGCAGCGAGGCGATTGCCGAGCTCAACGACCGCATGCTCGCCAGCCGGCGCGCACCCCCGCAGCCCATCGCGAGCAACCCGCGACTGCCGCGGTAGCCGTGCGGGGCGTGCTGCGGGAGTTGTTTCCGCCGTGGGCCTCGCTGCGTCAGGCTGCGCCCGGGGTCGCCATCGCCATCGCGCTTGCCGTGCTCGCCCGCGGGATCGCGGCCGCGCTGGCGCACGGCGCCGCCGGACTGCCCCGCTTGCCCCTGAGCCCGGTCATGTGCGCCGTCGTGCTCGGCATGTTATGGCGCAACACGCTCGGCGTACCCGCCTTCGCCGCCAGCGGGCTGAAGTGGGCCATGCACCAGTTGCTGCGCACCGGCATCGCGCTGGTCGGGCTGCGGCTCACGCTCTCGGGCGCGACCTCCATCGCGGCCACCGCGTTGCCCGTGGCGCTCACCTGCCTCACCGTGGCGCTGCTCGCCGGCACCGGGATCGCGCGCCTGCTGGGCGTTCCGGCGCGTCTGGGTGCGCTGCTCGCGATCGGCGCCGCGGTCTGCGGCTGCACCGCGGTGGTCGCCATGTCGCCGGTGATCCGCGCACGTCACGCCGAGACCGCCTTCGCCGTCACCTGCGTGGTGCTGTTTGGCTGCGCCGCCATGCTGTGCTATCCGTGGGTGGCGGGTCATTTCTTCGCCGCCTCGCCACTGCATGCGGGCATCTTCCTCGGCACTGCCATCCACGACACTTCGCAGGTCATCGGCGCGGCGCTCATGTACTCGCAGCAGGCGGGGGCTCCGGCGGCGCTGGCGGCGGCGAGCGTGGCGAAGCTGCTGCGCAACCTGTCGATCGCCGTGCTCATTCCGCTCGCCGCGTGGCTCACGCGGCGGCACGAGGCGCGCACCGCGCCGGCGCGCAGCGCGCGCGCGCCCGGCACGTCCGAGCACGCCGGCCTCGCCCCGCACGCGCAGCTCGTGCCGCGGTTCGTGCTCGCGTTCCTGGGCTTCATCGTGGTGCGCACTGCGGGGGACTCGCTGTTCCACGCCGGCTACGCCCCGTGGCAGGGGCTCGTCAATACCGGGTACACCGCCTCGGACTTGTTCCTGACCTGCGGCATGACGGCGGTGGGACTTTCGGTCTCGTTCATCGACATGTGGCGCATCGGCTGGCGGCCGCTGGTGGCGGGCCTGGTGGTGGCGACGCTGGTTGGCGCCTGCAGCCTCACCCTCACGCTCGGGCTGCTGCACTTCGCCACCTTAAGGTGAGCGCGCCGAGCGCGCCGGCGCCGCCCGACACGCTACACTGCGCCGCAGACGCCGCAGCGGGCGTTCTTACGGGGAGGTTCGCATGGCGAGGGCGCGACCGAAGATTTCCCGGCGGGCGGCTGAAGCCGCGGTACGCACGCTGCTGCGCTGGGCGGGCGAGGATCCCGGCCGCGAAGGCCTGCGCGATACTCCGCAGCGCGTGGTGGACGCCTACCGCGACTGGTATTGCGGCTACCAGATCGACCCGGCCGCCTACCTGCGGCGCACCTTCGAGGAGGTCGGCGGCTACGACGAGATGGTCGTGCTGCGCGACATCTCCTTCGAGTCGCACTGCGAGCACCACATGGCTCCCATGATCGGGCGCGTGCACATCGGCTACCTGCCCTCCAGCAAGGTGGTCGGCATCAGCAAGCTCGCGCGCGTAGTCGACGGGTACGCACGCCGCTTCCAGGTCCAGGAGAAGCTCACCGCGCAGATCGCCGACTGCATCACTCTGGTGTTGAA
>JBOIAH010000514.1:0-1504 GCA_050739055.1 Steroidobacteraceae bacterium
CCCCTTGCCGTGCACCACCTCGTCGTGCGACAGGGGCAGCACGAAGTTCTCGCTGAACGCGTACCACAGGCTGAAGGTGAGGCGGCTATGGTGATACTTGCGGTGCAGCGGGTCCTGCTGAAAGTACTCGAGCGTGTCGTGCATCCAGCCCATATTCCACTTCAGTCCAAAGCCCAGCCCGCCGAGATGGGTGGGGCGCGACACCATCGGCCAGGCGGTCGATTCCTCGGCGATCGTCTGGGTATGCGGGTAGTCGCGGTAGACGGCAAGATTGAGCTGCTTCAGGAACTCCACGGCGTCGAGATTCTCGTGCCCGCCGAAGCGGTTGGGGATCCACTCGCCCGCGCGCCGCCCGTAGTCGAGATAGAGCATCGAGGCCACGGCATCCACCCGCAGGGCATCGATGTGGTACTTCTCGAGCCAGAACAGCGCGTTGCTCGCCAGGAAGTTGCGCACCTCGGCGCGCCCGTAGTTGAAAATGGAGCTGTTCCATTCGGGGTGGAATCCCTGGCGCGGGTCGGCGTGCTCGTACAGATGCGTGCCGTCGAAGCGCGCGAGTCCATGCTCGTCGGTCGGAAAGTGCGACGCCACCCAGTCGAGGATCACGCCGATGCCACGCCGATGCAGGTAGTCGACGAGATACATGAAATCCTGCGGCGTACCGTAACGCGAGGTCGGGGCGAAGTAGCCGGTGACCTGGTAGCCCCACGAGCCGTCGAACGGATGCTCCATCACCGGCAGCAGTTCCACGTGGGTGAAACCGAGCTCTGCCACGTAGTCGGCGAGCGCGTGCGCGAGCTCCCGGTAGCTCAACGGGCGATGGTCCTCTTGCGGAACGCGCCGCCAGGAGCCGGGGTGCAGCTCGTAGATCGCCCAGGGAGCAGCGAGCGCGTTGGTCTGCTCGCGCCGCCGCATCCAGCCGGCATCGTTCCACGTATAGGACAGGTCCCACACTACCGAGGCGGTGCGCGGCGGAAGCTCCGAGCGGAACGCGTACGGGTCTGACTTGTCGATGGCGGAGCCGCCGTCCCGCGCGACCACGTGATACTTGTAGAGCGCGCCGGCGCTCACGCCGGCCACGGTTCCTTCCCAGATCCCCGAGGAGTCCGCCCGCGGGCGCAGCGGGTGCCGGCCGCGATCCCAGCCGTTGAAATCACCCACCACCGACACCGCGGACGCGTTCGGCGCCCACACGGCAAAGCGCGTGCCCGCGCCCGGCGCGCCGTCCGGCGCGGTCGCCGGGTGAGCGCCGAGGCGCTCGTAGGCCCGCACGTAGGTTCCCTCGCGGAAGTGATAGATGTCCTGGTCGGTGAGCAGCACGCGCAAAAGTCTAGCAAGTCGCCTGCCGCCGTGCTGGTATGGCAAGCATGGGCCGCGGCTGCCCCGCGTGCAGGGCGAGCGCGCGCCGCTGAAGGGATTTCAGGTCGTGCGCCGGCGGCCCGAGGCGCCGATGAACAGCAGTGGGTCGCTCGGCTCGCGGCGCGGCTGCTGCGAGGCCGCCTCC
>JBOIAH010000515.1:0-3075 GCA_050739055.1 Steroidobacteraceae bacterium
ATCTTGAGGTAGTCCACCGGGAAGTGCTTGAGGTAACCGAACGAGGAGAGTCCGGTGCCGAAATCATCGAGCGCGAACTTGCAGCCCTGCTGCTTGAGCGCCTGAATGAAGCGGTTGGCCTGCGAGAAGCTCGCCACCGCGGCGGTCTCGGTGATCTCGAAGCAGATCTTCGCGGCATCGAGCCCGCTGTGGCGCAGCTGCTCGATGACGAACGGCAGGAACTTGTCGTCCCCGAGGCTCTGCCCGGAGAGGTTGATCGAGCACTGCCGCAGGTTCTGTCGCTCGTCCGCCTCGGACACCAGCCAGCGGAACGCGTTCTCGATCACCCAGCGGTCGATCGCCGGGGTGATGCCGTAACGCTCGGCTGCGGCGATGAAGTCGTTCGGTGCGACGATGCGCCCGGTCTCGTCCTTGAGGCGCAGCAGCAGCTCGTAGTGCGCGCCGGTCTCGGGCCGCTGCAGCGGCTGGATCGCCATGCGGTACAGCTCGAAGCGTCCCTCCTCGAGCGCCGCGTTGATGCGCGCCGCCCATTGCATCTCGCGCCGGCGCCGCATCAGCTCGATGTCGTTCTCGGCGAAGCTGTGCACGCGATTGCGGCCGCCTTCCTTGGCGGCGGTGCAGGCGCTGCCGGCGGCCGACAGGATCGACGCCACGTCCTCGTTTTCGGCGGTGATCGGCACGACGCCGATGCTCGCGCCGAGCCGGAATACGCGGTCTTCCCAGGTGAAGCGGAAGTTGCGCACCCCTTCGCGCAGCGTCTCGGCGGTGCGCATCGCCTCATCGAGCGAGCAGCTCTCCAGAAGAACGCCGAACTCATCGCCGCCGAGGCGCGACAGCGTGTCACGCCAGCGCACCTTGGATTTCAAGAGCGCCCCCACCTGTCCGAGCAGCGCATCTCCTGCGCTATGGCCGCAGGTGTCGTTGACGATCTTGAACTGGTCGATGTCGAGGTGGCACAGCGCGTAGGAGGCTTCGCGCGCCTTGGCACTCTTGAGCGCGCGCTCCAGGCGGCTCTCGAACTCGCGCCGGTTCACGAGTCCGGTGAGCAGATCGTGGCTGGCGTGGTACGACAGGCGCCGGTTGAGCTCGCGCGACTCGCTGACGTCGTGGAACACCAGCACGCCGCCGGCAACGTGTCCGGAGCCATCGCGGATGGGAGCTGCGGTGCTCTCGACGTACAGCTCGTTGCCGTCGCGGCGGATCAGCAGCATCGGCCGTACCGACTTGATCGGCCGGATGCGCCGGATCGAGACCGTCAGCGGATTCTCCAGCGGCTCGCAGGTCTCCTCGTGGAAGGCGCGGAAGATCTCCTCCACCGGCCTGCCCATCGCGTCCTCGAGGCGCCAGCCGGTGAGCTCCTCGGCCACCGGGTTGATGTAGTCGATGGTGGAGTTGGCGTCGGTGGTGATGACCCCGTCACCGATCGACTGCAGGGTGATCTGGGCGCTCTCCTTTTCGCGGAACAGCGCTTCCTCGTAGAGCTTGCGCTCGGTGATGTCGAGCTCGACGCCCACCAGGCGCAGCAGCCGCCCGTGCTTGTCGACGCGCGCCGTGGCGCGGCTGATGACCCAGCGCCATTCGCCGTTGCGGTGGCGCATGCGGTGGGTGCTCTCGAAGATCGGGGTCTTGCCGGCGACGTGATCGCGGATGGCCGTCTGCACGCGCGACAGGTCATCCGGATGCACCAGACTGCGCCAGTCGGGCGAGCCGCGCATGTCCTCGTCGGCGTAGCCGAGCATCGCCTTCCAGCGCGGCGAGAAGAACACCTCGTTGCTCTCGACGTCGAAGTCCCACAGCCCGTCGTTGGCCGCGGCCTGGAACAGGCTGTTACGCTCCTCGAGTTTCGCGAGGCGCGCCTCGATGCGGATGCGCTCGAGCCCGGTGGCGAGGCTCGTGCCGATGAGCTTCATCAGCAGCTGCAGGTTCACGTCCCAGGGCCCGCGCGGCAGGGTATGCGCGAGTCCGAGGAAGGCGGCCGGCTTGCCCTGCACGCGCAGCATGACCAGCAGCGCCGAGCCGATCTGCAGGTCGGCGAACTTGCGTGCCTCGGCCGCCTGCTCCTTGCGCGGGGAGTTCGTGTCGCGCAGCTCCGAGAGCCGCAGGTGCTCGAGCCGGCCCTTCAGCCAGGGGAACGACTCCAGCGGGGCGCCGGCTATGCCCTCGGGGCGGCACTGCGCGAAGGCGCTGCGGGCGATCTGTACGTCCTGGATGAGCAGCTCGTCCGGCTGCAGCGCGGCGAGGAACGCGCAGTCGCTGCCGGTGGCGTCGCGCAGCACCTCGAGGTTGCGCCGCACGCACTCATCGACGCAGTCGCGGCGCATGTTCTGGAAGTCCACGGCGATCTTGGTGCACGCGACGTCGAGCCCGAGAACGGGCTTGGGCAGGCGACCCGTCCAGGCATCGGCCGATAGAATGTCGGACGCCGTGAAATCCGCTGGCTTATCCGGGGGCGGAGTCGCCATTTACCCGTGATCTCCCATAACCGAATCGGAGGCAGCCTAATTCAAGCTCCACACTCCTGACGTGATAGCCCGTCACGGAGTTAGGGATTGGCGGCCGCTATTTTCCAATCGGTTACAGAACATTTTGGCACACTGATGCAGGAATACAAGCTAACGCCATGTTGAATCACGGTTTAGAGGACTTAACTTAAATCCCCCGCGCGTGGCTGCACGCGGCGTATCAACCCCAGCCACGCCGTGACGACCTCCTCCGCTTCGATGCCCAGAATGCTCAGGTCACCGTCCACCGTACCCGTGAGCGTGACCGCAGGCGTCGTGGCGCCTCCGGGGCGATATAGCCAGGGATCCACGTGACCAAACAGCGCCACGGTCGGACACCCCAGGGCCGCGGCGGCGTGTGCCGGCCCGGTATCCACCGAAATCAGGCTTCTCGCCCGCTCCAGCAACGCCAGCAGCCTCGCGACCGGCAGATCGCCCGCCGCGTTGCACGCGTCCGGCACGCCCGCCAGCCGCAGCACTTCAGCATTGAGCGAGCTCTCGGCCGCGGTGCCGGAGAAGACGATCGCCTGCCCGGGACAGTGCGCGCGCACCTCCCGCACGACCTGCGCCCAGC
>JBOIAH010000516.1:0-4798 GCA_050739055.1 Steroidobacteraceae bacterium
CGCGCCTGGATAAGGCTGGATCCCGCTGGATCTATTCCGCGTTCTGCACCTGCTCGCGCATCTGCTCGATGATGACTTTCATGTCGACTGCGCTGCGCGTCGTCTCGAGATCCTGCGACTTGGACGAGAGCGTGTTGGCTTCGCGGTTGAGCTCCTGCATGAGAAAGTCGAGCCGGCGGCCCGCCGGCTCCTCACCGCCGACGACGCGGCGTATCTCGGTGACGTGGCCGGTAAGGCGCTCGAGCTCCTCGTCCACGTCGAGCCGCTGCAGCAGCAGCACCAGCTCCTGCTCGAGGCGCTCCTGATCCACCGCGGTGCCGAGCTCGGCGAGTCGCTCGTTGAGCCGCGCGCGAACGCGGGCCTGCACCTCGGGAAGGCGCCCCCGCACTCCGCTCACCAGGGATTCGAGCGCGTTGCAGCGCTGCTCGAGCAGCTCGCGCAGCCGCAGCCCCTCGCGCGCCCGCGCCGCGATCAGCTCGTCCAGCGTGGCGTCGAACACCGCACAGGTGGCCGCCAGCAGCTGCTCGCCGCCACCGCCGTGCTCGCGCAGCACGCCGGGCCAGCGCAGCACCTCGAGAACGTTCACCGCGGCCGGACCGTGCAGCGAGCGGGTAACAACCTGAGCGGCGCTCGACAGACGCTCGAGCGCCGCGGCGTCCAGCTCCAGCTCGCCGCCCGCCTCCTGCGGCCGGCGGTAGCTCAGAGTGCAGTCGACCTTGCCGCGACGCACCTGACGGGCGAGCCGCGTACGCAGCTCCCC
Source organism: Steroidobacteraceae bacterium (assembly GCA_050739055.1). Taxonomy (GTDB): domain Bacteria; phylum Pseudomonadota; class Gammaproteobacteria; order Steroidobacterales; family Steroidobacteraceae; genus 13-2-20CM-66-19. The sequence continues at coordinate 761 of JBOIAH010000516.1, forward strand.
TTCGGCGGAGCGCAGCTCGTCGGGCAGGCGGAAACCCGCTTCGAGGAACCGGTGATTCACGCTGCGCAGCTCGCACACCAGCGTACCCCACTCTGCGCTGGCTTCACGGCGCGCGAAGCCGGTCATGCTCGCGATCATGCTCGCGGTTCGCCTCGTCAGACTGTGAAGGAACGGCCCGCCTTAAGAGCGCAGGGACTGCCCGGCGCGCCGGCGCTCGGGCGCCGCGCAGATGATATAAAGTGCCCACAAGTCTAACAGATGCATGGAACCCTCTTGCGGGTCGAGTACGCGGACATCACTCTCCTGGGCGCGCGCGAGGAGAACCAGGATCGGGTCAGCGCCGCGGTGGCCGAGCATGCCGCGCTGCTGGTCGCCGCCGACGGCATGGGCGGACACGCCCACGGTGCGCGCGCCGCGCAGGTCACCCAGCAAGTCATCATCGAGGCCTTCTGGCACTCGCCGCAGCCGCTGTTTGATCCGCTCGGCTTCCTGCACCTGACCCTCGGGCGCGCCCATGACGAGGTCGTGAAGCTCGGCGTGCAGCTGCCGCTCGAGCAGCGGCCGCGCGCCACCTGCGCGGTGTGCCTCATCCAGCAGCACGCCAGCTGGTGGGCGCACGTGGGCGACAGCCGCCTGTACCACGTGCGCCGCGGGGAGCTCGTGGCGCGCAGCCGCGATCACAGCCACGTGGAGCTGTTGCTGCGCGAGGGGCTGATCAGCGCCGAGCAGGCCCAGACGCACCCGATGCGCAACTTCGTCGAATGCTGCCTCGGCGGGGACCCGATCCTGCCGGACATGTCCATCAGCCGCCGCCGCCCGATCGAGCCGAACGACCTGCTGCTGGTGTGCACCGACGGCTTCTGGGGCCCGCTGAAGGACGCGGAGCTCGCGGCGGGATTCGTCGCGGACGGTGCGCTGCGCGAGAAGCTGCTCGAGCTCGGCACGCGCGCCGTGAAGCGCTCCGGGCCCGGGAGCGACAACACCTCGGCGGCGGCGCTGCGCTGGCTGGGGGATTAGGCCATGGCGAGACCTTCGGGACGCGCGCCCGATGAGCTGCGGCCGGTGAGCTTCACGCGCTCGCACGCCAAGCATGCGGAAGGCGCGGTGCTGGTGGCGTTCGGGGATACCCAGGTGCTGTGCACCGCGAGCGTCGAGGATACGGTGCCGCAGTTCCTGCGCGGCAAGGCCCAGGGGTGGATCACCGCCGAGTACGGCATGCTGCCGCGCGCCACCCACACGCGCACCGCGCGCGAGGCGGCCCGCGGCAGGCAAAGCGGCCGCACCCAGGAAATCCAGCGGCTCATCGGCCGCTCGCTGCGCGCGGTGGCGGACCTGCGGGCCCTCGGCGAGCGCACCATCACCCTCGACTGCGACGTGCTGCAGGCCGACGGCGGCACTCGCACCGCGGCCATCACCGGGGCGTACCTCGCGCTCGCCGAGGCCTGCGAGCACCTGCTGCGGCGCGGACGCCTGGCGGCGCACCCGCTGCACGGCCAGGTCGCCGCGGTCTCGGTCGGCATCGTCGCGGGCGTAGCGGTGCTGGATCTCGACTACGCCGAGGATTCGCAGGCGGAGACCGACATGAACGTGGTGATGAACAACGGCGGCGCCTTCGTCGAGATCCAGGGCACCGCGGAAGGCCACGCGTTCCGCCGCCACGAGCTCGATGCGCTGCTGAATCTCGCCGCGCACGGCATCGGCGAGCTGCTCGCGCTGCAGGCGCAGGCGCTGCCGGCGCCGTGACCCGCCTGGTGCTCGCGAGCGGCAACGCGGGCAAGCTCCGCGAGCTCGCGAGCCTCATCGAGCCGCTGCATCTCGCGCTCCTCGCACAGGGCGAGCTCGGCATCCCCGCGATCCCCGAGACCGGCGCCACGTTCCTCGAGAACGCGCTCCTCAAGGCGCGCCACGCAGCCCGCCACGCGCACCTGGCGGCGCTCGCCGATGACTCCGGGATCGAGGTCGACGCGCTCGGCGGCCGCCCGGGGGTGCGCTCGGCGCGTTTCGCGGGCGAGGGCGCGAGCGATGCGGACAATCTCGCGCGGCTGCTCGCCGAGCTCGAGGGTGTCGAGGAGCCGCAGCGCGGCGCGCGCTACCAGTGCGTCGTGGTGTTGGTGTGCGGGCCGGAGGACCCGGCACCGCTGATCGCCCAGGGCAGCTGGGCGGGACACATCGCGCGCCGGCCGCGCGGCCGCGGCGGCTTCGGCTACGACCCGGTGTTCGTACCGGCGGGCGGGCGGCGCACCGCCGCGGAGCTCACCGCGGCCGAGAAGAACGCGGTGAGTCACCGCGCCCGAGCGCTCGCCGCGCTGATCGCTGCGCTGCAGTCCCGCGGCGTATATTCGCGCCCATGAAACGCGGCCGGCTGTTTGTCATCGCGGCCCCCTCGGGCGCCGGCAAGACCTCGCTGGTGAAGGCGCTGCTGGCGAGCGAGCCGCAGCTGCGGCTGTCCATCTCGCACACGACCCGCACCCGCCGTCCGACGGAGGCGCAGGGACGTGAATACCACTTCGTGTCGGCGCCGCAGTTCGCCGAGCTCATCGCGCGCGGGGAGTTCCTCGAGCACGCCCGGGTGTTCGACAACCTGTACGGTACCTCGCGCGCCTTCGTCGAGGCGCAGCTCGCACAAGGCCACGACGTGGTGCTGGAGATCGACTGGCAGGGCGCGCAGCAGGTGCGGCGCGCCCTGCCCGAGTGCGTGAGCATTTTCATCCTGCCACCCTCGCGCCAGGCGCTCGCGGAGCGGCTCGCGCGCCGCGCCACCGACACGCCCGAGGTGATCAGCCGACGCCTCCAGGACGCCGCGGGCGACATGTCGCACTACGCGGAGTTCGACTACCTGGTCGTGAACGATGACTTCGCCAAGGCGGCCTCCGAGCTCAAGCGCATCATCGCCGGCCACGGCGAGGACCTCAGGAGCAACCGCCCGGCACTCGCGAGCCTGCTCGGCGAGCTGCTCGCCGCGCCTTAGCAGCGACTGCGGCCCGCGCCGCGCTCCGACAGAGAGTGGCCTGGGAGCGCGCTTTTCGCTTATAGTTACCGACCCTGCGCACCCCGTGCGCTGCCCGTTCACCCGTCAAGAGACCCATGGCCCGAATTACCGTCGAAGACTGCCTGCACAACGTGGACAACCTGTTCCAGCTGGTGCTGCTGGCGGCGCAGCGCGCGCGCCGGCTCGCCAATGGTGCGGAAGCGACCATCCCCCTGGAAAACGACAAGCCCACCGTGGTCGCGCTGCGCGAGATCGCCGCCGGCAACGTGACCGCGGAGATGCTGCGCGAGCCGGAGCCGGCGCCCGAAGCCCTGGTGCCCGACGCGGACAACCAGTCCACCTTCCGCGCGCCGCAGTTCGGCCTCGGAGACTGACGACAGCGCACCCGCTATGGACTATGCGTCTTCGCTCCTGGGACTGCTTCCCGGCGGAAGACGCACTCCGGGGTTGAAAGACCTGCTGGCGACCGCCGGGGAATACCTGGCACCCGAGCAGGTGGCGCGCATCCGCGAGGCGGCGGAATTCGGCGCCTCGGCGCATCACGGACAGAAACGCCTCTCGGGCGAGCCGTTCATCGCGCATCCGGTGGCCGCCGCCGCCATCCTCGCCGACCTGCACCTGGACGCCGACACCATCGTGGCGGCGATCCTGCACGACGTCATCGAGGACACCCCGACGCCCAAGGACCAGCTCGCCGTGCGCTTCGGCGCGGACGTCGCCGAGCTGGTCGACGGGGTCACCAAGCTCGACCAGATCAAGTTCAAGAGCCGCGAGGAAGCCCAGGCGGAGTCGTTCCGCAAGATGCTGCTCGCCATGGTGCGCGACCTGCGCGTGATCCTCGTGAAGCTCGCCGACCGCACCCACAACATGCGCACCATCGAGGCCATGTCGGCGTCGCGCCGCCGGGCGATCGCGCGCGAGACGCTCGAGATCTACGCGCCGATCGCCGAGCGGCTGGGCCTCTACAACATGAAGCTCGAGCTCGAGGACCTGGGATTCAAGGCGCTCTATCCGCGCCGCTACCTGGTGCTCGAGCGCACGCTGCGCCG
>JBOIAH010000517.1:0-1773 GCA_050739055.1 Steroidobacteraceae bacterium
GGTTCCCGCCGCGAACCACGTACAGGATGGCGTTGATGATCTCGCGCCGGCTCCAGCGCGCCGGGCGCCCGCCCGTTTTGACCGCGGGCACCAGCGGCTCCAAGAGCGCCCATTCGCCATCACGCAGATCGCTGGGATAGGGTTTGCGGGCAAATGTCTGTTCCATACCTCCAGTCTAGCACACTTTCTGGGCTTTCCAAACAGTTTCTAATATTAGCTAGCGGTGCGATTTGGAGGGCGTGAGGCCAGGATTGGAGCGGATCGAACGGGGAGTGACGTGGTAGAATGACGTGCTGCTCTTCAGACCCATGAGCGAAAGGGGGGCGTCGCCATGCTCATCGATCGCTATCCGCGCGAAGACGTCTTCGCCCGTGTGCCCGAATTGGCCGACCAGACCGACCCAGTGCTCGTCCACCTCGACCGCCTGCTCGACGATGAGGCGTTGTACCAGCAGGTCCGCGCCGATCTGGCGCGGCGCTATCGGCTGACGCGGCGCTATCGGCTGACGCCGGTGCACGGACGGCACTCGACGCCCGCCGAGGTGCTGCTCCGGTTGCTCGTCGTGCAGCACCTCTACGCCTGGAGCTATCAGGAAACGGTGGAGCGGGTGGCCGACTCGTTGGTCTTGCGCTGGTTCTGCCGCGTCTACTTCCAGCGGGTGCCCGACAAGACGACCTTACTGCGCTGGGCCGCGACCATCCGCCCGGCGACCCTGCAGGCGCTGGTGAACCGGGCGGCGGTGCTGGCCCAGCAGGCGAAGATGACGCGGGCGCGCAAGCTGCGGATCGACAGTACCTGTGTGCAGACCACGATCCATCATCCGACCGATAGTGGCCTGTTGGGCGATGGCGTGCGAGTGCTGACCCGGCTCATCCGACAGGCCAAGCCACTCGTGCAGACACCGCTCGCCACCGTGCGAGCGGCCTTCCGGTCGCGGCTGCGCTCCACCCGGCGCATCCTCCAGCGACTCCATCGGGTGCGTCGGATGCACGGGGAGGATGCTGCCGAGCGGCAACGCGGGTTATATCAGCGCCTGCTGGCGATCACCCGGCAGACCGTGCGCCAAGCCGAGCGGGTGCGCGCCGCGCTCCAGCGCCGCGCTCTCCTGCGGGCACGCACGTCGCGCCGCGCATACGCGCTGTCACACGCGGCGAGCGCGGCGCGCGCGGCGGACCGCGTGACGCCGCGCCTCATCGCCGCGCTCGACCGCTTTCTTCCCTTGGTGCAGCGCGGCATCCAGCAGGCGCAAGCGCGCGTGCTCGACGGCCAGCCGGTCGCCTCGACCGACAAAGTGCTCAGCCTCTTCGAACCGCACACCCGGGTCGTCAAGCGCGGCAAGCTCAGTGCGGCGGTGGAATTCGGCCGGCAGGTCGTCCTCGATGAGGTCGAGGGTGGGATCGTCACCCGCTTTCACCTCCTGGCCGACGGGGAGAGCGAATGTCACCAGGCCGTGCCGGCGGTGCAGCATCACCAGGCGGTCTTCGGACGGCCGCCGTGGTTGGTGACCGGAGACCGCCGACTGCATACCAAGGGGGTCGAGCAGCGCGTGCAGGCCCTGGGCGTCACGCAGGTGGTCATCCCACGGATGGGTCGGCTCAGTGCCGACCAGCGGACCCGCGAACAGCAGCGCAGCTGGCGGCGGCGCTATCGCTGGCGGGCCGGGATCGAGGGGCGCATCCATAGTCTGCGGCGTGACTACGGCCTGCTCCGCGTGCGCTCGCATGGCCCGCGCGGGCTGGAACGCGACGTGGGCTGGGGCATCCTGGCCAGTGA
>JBOIAH010000518.1:0-2528 GCA_050739055.1 Steroidobacteraceae bacterium
CGTCGGTGCGCTGGCGATCGGGGCTGCGATCGGGGTGCTGGCGGTCATCGTGCGCCAGGAGCTGGTGGCGCTGGTGATGGGCGGCGTGTTCGTGCTCGAGACCGCCTCCGTCATCCTGCAGGTGGCCTCGTTCAGGCTGACGGGTAAGCGCATTTTCAAGATGGCTCCCATCCACCACCACTTCGAGCTCAAAGGCTGGGCGGAGCCCAAGGTGATCGTGCGCTTCTGGATCATCTCGCTGCTGCTGGTGCTGGCCGGGCTCGCCACGCTGAAACTGCGATGACCAGCGTCCCCGACAAGCGCCCCTACGCCGTGATCGTCGGACTCGGGCGCACCGGATTGTCCGTGGCGCGCTACCTGCACGCGCACGGCTGGCGGCTGGCCGTCACCGACACGCGCGCCCAGCCGCCGCAACTCGCGAGCCTCGGCGCGCTCGCGGCCCACATCCCGGTGCGCACCGGCGGGCTCGACGCGGCGCTGCTGCAGGACGCGCTGTGCGTGGTGGCTTCGCCTGGGGTGTCGCTCGCGGAAGGCTTCTTCGCGGAGGCGCGCCGCCGGGGCCTGTCCATCGTCGGGGACATCGAGCTGTTCGCGCGCGCCGCGAACGCGCCGATCGCCGCAGTCACCGGCACCAACGGCAAGAGCACGGTCACCACGCTCATCGCTGGCATGGCGCGGCGCGCGGGACTCGCGGTGTGCGCCGGAGGGAATCTGGGTGAACCGGCGCTCGAGCTGCTGAAGGAGGGCACGGCGCTGTACGTGCTGGAGCTGTCGAGCTTCCAGCTCGAGACCGCGACGCAGCTGCAGTGCCGCGCGGCCACGGTGCTCAACGTGAGCCCGGATCACCTGGATCGCTACGCCTCGATCCGCGAGTACGCGCAGGCCAAGGCGCGCATTTTCGCCCGCTGCGACACCGCGGTCATCAATCTGGACGATCCGCTGGTCGTCGCCATGCCGCGCGCCGCGCCGCGCACGCTCAGCTTCTCGCTGCGCGCCGCCAGCGGCGCGGACTACGCGCTCGCGACCCACCAGGGCGCGAGGTGGCTCACGCGCCAGGGGGCAGCGCTCATGCCGGTGGCGGCGCTCAAGATCAAGGGCCTGCACAACGCGGCCAACGCGCTCGCCGCGCTCGCGCTCGGCGAGGCGCTCGAGCTGCCGCTGCCCGCCATGCTGAGCGAGCTTAAGGAGTTTGCCGGACTGCCGCACCGCTCGCAGTGGGTGGCCGAGGTGCGCGGCGTCGCGTACATCAACGATTCCAAGGGCACCAACGTGGGGGCGACGCTCGCGGCGGTCGGCGGCCTGCCGGGCCCGCTGGTGATGATCGGGGGGGGCGACGGCAAGAACCAGGACTTTGCGCCGCTCGCGGCCGCGTTTCGCGGCAAGGTGCGCCACACCGTGCTGATCGGGCGCGATGCGCCGCTCATCGCCGCGGCGCTCGCCGGCGTGTGCACGCTCGAGTCGTGCGCCTCGCTCCCCGAGGCGGTGCGCGCCGCGGCGCGCGCCGCCCAGCCCGGCGACACGGTGCTGCTGTCGCCGGCGTGCGCCAGCCTCGACATGTTCCGCGACTACACCCAGCGCGGTGCGGTGTTCGCCCAGGCGGTCGGGGAGCTGGCATGAGCGGCGCGCGCGTGCACCTCGATTCGGTGACCCTCGCCCTCACGCTCGCCATCGTGCTGCTCGGGCTCGTGATGGTGACCTCCGCCTCGGTGTCGATCGCCAGCCAGGACACCGGTGAGCCGTTCTACTACCTCGAGCGGCAGCTGCTGCTGAGCCTGATCGGCGCGGCCTGCGCGGCCCTGGTGTTCGCGGTGCGGACCGAGCATCTGGAGCGGATCTGCGGACCGTTGCTGGCGGTGGCGATGCTGCTGCTGCTCCTGGTGCTGGTGCCGGGCCTCGGTCACGCGGTGAACGGCAGCCGCCGCTGGCTGCGGATCGCGGGCGCCAACTTCCAGGTCTCGGAGCTGGCGCGCGTGCTGGTGCTGGTGTACGTGGCGAGTTACGCGGTGCGGCGCGAAGCGCAGCTGCGCGAGAGCTTCGCCGGACTCGCCAAGCCCCTGGGGCTGCTGCTTCTCGCCGCCTTGCTGCTGCTCGCGGAGCCGGACTTCGGCGCCGCGACGGTGCTGTTCGCGGCGGGCTTCGGCCTGTTGTTCCTGGCCGGCGCGCGGCTGCGCTACGTGCTGGCGATGACGGCGTTCGCTGCCGGCACATTCGCCCTGCTGGCGGTCAGCTCGAGCTACCGGGTGCGGCGGCTCACCGCGTTCCTCGACCCCTGGGCGGATCCGTACCACAGCGGCTTCCAGCTCACGCAGTCGCTGATCGCCATCGGCCGCGGCCAGTGGTTTGGCGTCGGCCTGGGCGAGAGCGTGCAGAAGCTGTTCTACCTGCCCGAGGCGCACACCGACTTCCTGTTCGCGGTCCTGGCCGAGGAGCTGGGCCTTGCCGGGGTGCTCGTGACGCTGGCGCTGTTCGTGGCGCTCATCTGGCGCGCCTTCCACATCGCGCGTCTGGCCGCGGAGGCGGGCCTGAAA
>JBOIAH010000519.1:0-4597 GCA_050739055.1 Steroidobacteraceae bacterium
GTGTAAATCCGGGCGGCTTCAAACTCGGGACCGCGAGCATCTCGAGCCCAACCCTCGGCGTCGCCGGCCACACTACGGTAGCGGCGGCGGTCACGGGGTGTCAGACCTGTCACGAGACGGCGCCGTACATCGGTATGCTGGCGAGCACCGCGAGCACCGCGGAAGATTCCCGTCCCACCGCGTTCGACACGAATCACCCGACCAGCGGCGACTGCGGCACCTGCCACACCACCACGCCGACTTTTGCCGGCGACGTGACCCCCGGCAGCAAGCCCTCGAATCACATTCCGACCACCGCGGCGTGCACCCAGTGCCATACGACCGCGGGGAACTACGCACTCTACTCCGTCACCGGGACCCACCAGGGGGTGACCGGGTGCCTCACCTGTCACGGTCCGACGGTGGGCCCGTTCGCCAACGTCACGATCGTCACGACACCCGCCAATCACATGCCGATCGGCAGCCTCGACTGCAACGGCGCGGGCTGCCACGCGACGACGAACGTCAATCCGGGCGGCTTCAAACTCGGGACCGCGAGCATCTCGAGTCCAACGCTCAGCGTCGCCGGCCACACCACGGCGGCGGCGGCGGTCGGCGCCTGCAACACCTGTCATGAGACGGCGCCGTACATCGGTATGCTGGCGAGCACCGCAAGCATCGCGGGAGACTCCCGTCCGACCGCGCTCGATGCGATCCATCCGGCCACTGGAGATTGCGGCGGCTGCCACACGACGACGCCGACCTTTGCCTCCGACCAGACTGGCAACGCCAAGCCTGCGAACCACATTCCGACCACCGCGGCGTGCGCCCAGTGTCATACCACGGCCGGCAACAACGCGGCCTACTCGGTGACCGGGACCCACCAGGGTGTGACCGGGTGTCTCAGCTGTCACGGCTCCACCGTCGCCACGACCTTTGCGAATGTCACGATCGTCACGAACCCGGCCAATCACATGCCGTTCGGCAGCCTCGACTGCAACGGCTCGGGCTGCCACGCGACGACGAATGTCAATCCCGGCGGCTTCAAACTCGGGTCCGCGAGCATTTCGAGCCCAACGCTCAGCGTCGCCGGCCACGCCACGGTGGCGGCGGCGGTGGGCGCCTGCGACACCTGTCATGAGACGGCGCCGTATATCGGAATGCTGGCGAGCACCGCAAGCATGGCGGGAGACTCCCGTCCGACCACGCTCGACGCGATCCATCCGACGACCGGAGATTGCGGCGGCTGTCATACGACTACGCCGACTTTTGCCGGCGACGTGACCCCCGGCAGCAAGCCCTCGAATCACATTCCGACCAGCGCGCCGTGCGCGCAGTGCCACACGACCCCGAGCAACTACGCACTCTACTCCGTCACCGGCACGCACCAGGGCGTGACCGGGTGCCTCAGCTGCCACGGCTCGACGGTCGCCACGACCTTCGGCAACGTCACGATCGTTACCAACCCTGCCAATCACATCCCGTTCGGCAGCCTCGACTGTAACGGCTCGGGCTGTCACAGCACGAGCAACGTGACCCCGGGCGGCTTCAAGCTCGGGACCGCAAGCCTCTCCAGCCCAACGCTCAGCGTCGCCGGTCACACCACGGTGGCGGCGGTGGTGGGCGCGTGTGACACCTGCCATGAGACGGCGCCGTACATCGGAATGCTGGCGAGCAGCGCGAGCGCCGCGGGAGATTCCCGTCCCACCGCGGTCGACAAGAGTCACCCGGCCAGCGGCGACTGCGGCAACTGCCACGTGACTACGCCTACTTTCGCGACGAATCTGCTCCCCACGGCCCCGAAACCGGTCAATCACATTCCAACCACAGCCGTGTGCGCCCAGTGCCATACGACCGCGGGCAACTACGCGCTGTACTCCGTCACCGGCACCCACCAGGGGATAACCGACTGCCTCAGCTGTCACGGCTCCACCGTCGCCACGACCTTTGCGAACGTCACCCGTGTCACGAACCCGGCAAATCACATGCCGTTTGGCGTCCTCGACTGTGGCGGTTCGGGCTGCCACTCGACCACCAACGTGAACGCGGGCGGCTTCAAGATCGGCACCGCCAGCATCGCCAGCCCGACGCTCACCGTCGCAGGCCATACCACGGTGGCTGCGGCGGTCACCGGCTGCAGCACCTGCCACGAGACCGCGTTCTACATCGGCATGGTGGCGAGCACCGCCACGACAGCCGGTGACTCGCGCCCGACCGCCTTCGACAAGGCCCATCCGACTACCGGTGACTGCAACGGCTGCCACACGACGACGCCGACCTTCGCGTCCGATCAGACCGGCAACGCCAAGCCTGCGAACCACATTCCGACGAGCGCGCCGTGCGCCCAGTGTCATAGCACGGCCGGCAACGACGCGGTCTACTCGGTGACCGGAACCCACCAGGGAGTCACCGGGTGCCTCAGCTGCCACGGCTCCACCGTCGCCACGACGTTCGTCAACGTCACGATCGTCACGACGCCGGCGAGCCACATGCCGATCGGCACTCTCGACTGCAACGGCTCGGGCTGCCACAGCACGACCAACGTCAATCCGGGCGGCTTCAAGCTCGGCGCGGCGAATATCTCGAGCCCGACGCTCACGGTCGCGGGCCATACGACGGTTGCCGCCGCGGTCGCCGGCTGCCAAACCTGCCACGAGACCTCACCCTACATCGGCATGGTGGCGAGCAGCGCCGCGACGGCCGGTGACTCGCGGCCGACCGCCTTCGACAAGGCCCATCCGACCACCGGTGACTGCAACGGCTGCCACACGCCGACCCCGACGTTCACGAGCAACGTGACCTCGGGCACGAAGCCGACCAACCACATTCCGACCAACGCGCCGTGCGCCCAGTGTCACACCACGGCGGGGAACTTCGCCGCCTATGTCATGGGCGCGACCGGACATGCGGGCATCACCAGCAACTGCGCGCAGTGCCACGGCTACGGGCTGAGTTTCTACAACATGGCGGCCCCGACCCTGAAGCAGCCGGTCTCCGGCGCCACCGGGCACATCCCGGCGGTACCGCCCAACGGCACCACCGTGATCGCCTGCGAGCTGTGCCATTCGCCGTCGGTCTTCACGACGTTCTCCGGCACCGTCATGAAGCATGCCTATGTCGTGGCGATGAAGTGCGACGCCTGCCACGAGTACAACATGACCTGGCAGACCAATTCCGGCGCGCAGCTGTGGACACGCCCGTCCCCCAACCACCACGCCGGCCAGGATTGCAATGGGTCTGGCTGCCACAATTCGCGCGACAAGCGCGCCGTGCGGCCGGCCCCGCGGGCGGTACCGGGCGCTGCGGGTACACCGTTCGATCACCACACGGTCGCCGGCACGCCCTGCGCGAGCTGCCATGACAGCGCGCGCGGCAGCGGCAAGCCCCCGGGCCACATCACGAGCAGCGACAGCTGCCAGAGCTGCCACACGACTCTCGCCTGGCTGCCGGTGACGAGGGTGGATCACGCCCAGGTGAGGGGCACCTGTGTCAGCTGCCACAACGGCACCGCGGCGAGCGGCAAGCCCGCGAACCACGTGCCCACGAGCGCCGGGTGCGAGCGCTGCCATACGACCAACGGCTGGACGCCGGCGCGCTTTGACCACGCCGCGGTGGCTGCGCACACCTGTACGACCTGCCACAACTCCGTGCAGGCCATCGGGCTCTCGCGCACCCACATCCCGACCCGCCAGCAGTGCGACGTGTGCCACGGCACGCTCGCCTGGAAGCCCGCGCTGATCGATCACTCGCGCTTCGTGTCGGCCTGCGCCGGCTGCCACAACAACCAGGGTGCGGTCGGACTGTCCGCGGGGCACATGAGCACCCGGCGCGACTGCTCCACCTGCCACAGCTACCCGGACTGGAGCGTGATCCGCTTCCGCCACGTGGCAGCCGCCTACCCGGGTGATCACCGCGCGGCGCTCGCCTGCATCAGCTGCCACACCTCGAACACCGATCAGGTGCCCTACGCCTCGCCGGGGAACGCCGGCACCTGCGCCGGCTGCCACGCCAAGGACTTCAAGCCCGCGGCGCACCCGAAGACGCTCAAGGGGCAGAACTACACCGTCAGCGAGCTTGCCAACTGCACCCTTGCCTGCCACGTCTACCGCGATCCGACGTTCTCAACGATCGCCAGGAGCCTGCCGGGACCTCATCACCGAGTCGTGGATGCCACGTTCAGGCGCTGAGCGCTGGCGGCACCGGCCGTAAATCGCCGGCGGATGCCGGCACGGCCTGGCGACCGGACGAGTCCGCGATTCGGCAGGGCCGTGGTCGATGCTTGCGTCGCCCTCGTTAGGGAGGAGGGCTTCGTGTTATAAGCTGCGCGGGCCGGTATTCAGACGGGCCGACTGATATGCGAATCGACGTCAGAACAGTGACCTGGAGTGTCGCCGCATGCGCCGTGCTGGCTTGCCTGGCGGCGTACGCCGCGCCCGCTGCCGGGCTCGGCAATCTGGCGGATACCGTGCTGCAGAAAGGAGCGGACGCCCGGCTGCCACCGAACCTCTCGCTCGTACTCGGCATCGGGACCGGTGAGGCGCTCGCGGTCAAGCAGGCGGTGCTTCGCGAGGGGGCCGAAGTGAGGGTGTTCAACGTCTGCGTGGCGAATCCCCAAGAC
>JBOIAH010000520.1:0-9571 GCA_050739055.1 Steroidobacteraceae bacterium
CTCCCCTGCCGCCGGGTCGTGCCCGGTGAGCGGCGCGCGCGCGATATTGATCATCTCCGGGCGGATGGCGGTCCACACGGTGGCGCCGGGCGCGCAGCCCGCCGCGCGCTCCGCGCGCACCGTGCAGCCGAGGTCGGTGCAGCGGATCTGCACGCATCCTGAGCCGTTGTCGCTCACCTGGCCTTCGAACAGGTTGACCGAACCGATGAAGTCGGCGACGAAGCGCGTCGCCGGCGACTCGTAGATGTCCGACGGAGTGCCGACCTGGGCGATCCTGCCGCGGTTCATGACCCCCAGGCGGGTGCCGAGCGTCATGGCCTCTTCCTGGTCGTGGGTGACCACGATGAAAGTGACCCCCAGGCGCTGCTGGATGTTGAGCAGCTCGAACTGGGTGTGCTCGCGCAGCTTCTTGTCGAGCGCCGCGAGCGGTTCATCGAGCAACAGCAGCTTGGGGCGCTTCACCAGCGCGCGGGCGAGCGCCACGCGCTGGCGCTGCCCGCCGGAGAGCTGGTGGGGCTTGCGGGCCCCGAAGCCGGTCATCTTCACGATCTCGAGGATCTCGCCCACCTGGCGGCGGATCGCACCGCGCCCCAGGCGCTCCTGTTCCAGGCCGAAGGCCACGTTCCTCTCGACGGTCATGTGCGGAAAGAGCGCATAGGACTGGAACATCATGTTGACCGGCCGTTCGTACGGCGGGATCGCGCCCAGGTCCTCCCCGTCGAGCTCGATGCTCCCCGTGGTCGGCACTTCAAAGCCGGCCAGCATCCGCAAGAGCGTCGTCTTGCCCGACCCGGAACCGCCCAGCAGGCAGAAGATCTCGCCGCGGCGGATGTCGAGCGACACGTCATCCACGGCCACGAAATCGCCGAACCTCTTGCTGACGTTGGCGATGCGGACATAGGCGGCGGCGGGGTCGGCGGTGGGTGGCATCGGTAGGGCGCTCACGGGTGGAAGTTACCTGCCGGTCTTGAACCGCGTCCACGTGCGGGTGAGCAGCCGCTGGTACTGCGCGGGACGCGCGCGCTCGGGAATCAGGCGCGCGCGCACCTGCGCCGGCGGGTAGACGCCCGGGTCGCCCGCCACCTCGGGGTCGAGCGGCTGGATCGAGGCAACGACGCTGTTCGCGTACTTGATGAGGTTGGAGTTGCGCGCGGCGATGTCCGGGCGCAGCAGGAAATTGATGAACAGGTGCGCATTGCGCACGTGGGGCGCATCCGCGGGGATCGCCAGCACGTCGTAGTTGCTCATCGCGCCCTCCCTGGGGATCGAGTACGCGATAACACCCCGGCCGGCATCCCGGGCGCGATCATGCGCCTGCTTGATGTCGCCCGACCAGCCCATCACCAGGCAGACGTCGCCGTTGGCGAGGTTGTCGATGTAGCGCGAGGAGTCCACGTAGCGCAGGTAGGGGCGAATCGAGGTGAGCACCGCCGCGGCGGCCTTGAGGTCGGCGGGGGAGTTGCTGTTCGGATTGCGGCCGAGCAGGATCAGCACGATGCCGACCACCTCCGAGGGCGCGTCCAGAATCGACACGCCGCAGTCCTGGAATTTCGCGACAATCGCCGGATCGAACAGCATGCGCCAGCTGTCAACCGGCGCGGCGGGCAGTCGCCGGCGGATTTCCGCGGTGTTGTAGCCCACGCCGGACGTGATCCACATGTAGTCGACGCTGTACTGGTTGCCCGGGTCGTAGACCGCCGCGGCGCTGGCCACTTGCGGGTCCACGTTCTTCAGATTCGGCAGCAGGGACTTATCGAGCTTGCGATAGATGTCGGCCTGTATCTGGCGCTCGAGGAACGCGCCGGAAGGCACCACGATGTCGTAGTTCGTGTGTCCGGTGAGGAGCTTGGTCTCGAGGATCTCGTTCGAGTCGAATACGTCGTAGTTGACCCGGATGCCGTATTGCTTCTCGAAATCGGCGATCACCGCGGGCTGGATGTAGTCGGACCAGTTGTCGACGTTGAGGACCTTCTCGGACTCGGATGCCGGGGTGCTGCCGTGCGCCGTGCGACCCGAGCACCCCGCACAGGCGGCCAGCAGCAGCGCCAGGGCGCCGCTTGCACACAGGAATCGGGGAACGCTGGTCACGGACTCTTCTTATATCAAATTGGCGGTCGGGGCCGCAGGCCCCTTGATCCACGTACTGGAACCCGCCCGCTGGGTAGCGGGCAAAGGTCACGCCCTTTGCCCGCGGGCACAACACCACCCATCGGCTGGCCTGCTGCAAGCGCCGCAGGCGCTTGCAGCCAATTCAAACATTCAGCAGCAGGTGCTCGCGCTCCCAGGAGCTGATCACCTGCAGGAACACCTCGTACTCGGCTTCCTTGACGATGGTATAGGCCTCGATGAACGGCTCGCCCATCAGCTTCACCAGCGGTTCGCAGGCCCGCAATTCCCGCAGCGCCTCATCCAGCGAGCGCGGCAGGCCAAACGGCAGGTCGTGCGCGCTGCCGACGATCGGGTCTGAGGGCTGTATGCCCTCGACCATCCCGAGATAGCCGCAGGCGAGCGAGGCGGCGATCGCGATGTAGGGATTGGCGTCCGCGCCGCCGACGCGGTTCTCGACGCGGCGCGCCTGCGCATCGGACATGGGCACGCGCAGGCCCGCGGTACGGTTGTCGTAGCCCCAGTGTGCATTGATGGGTGCCGACAGGTAGCGCG
Organism: Steroidobacteraceae bacterium; assembly: GCA_050739055.1. Taxonomy (GTDB): domain Bacteria; phylum Pseudomonadota; class Gammaproteobacteria; order Steroidobacterales; family Steroidobacteraceae; genus 13-2-20CM-66-19. The sequence goes on from JBOIAH010000520.1 coordinate 2,662, forward strand.
TCAGGCGCCGATAGGAGTTGACGTTCGCGCAGAACAGCGCCATGGCCGCCGGCATGTACTTCTGCAGTCCGCCGATGTGCGAGAAGAACAGCGCCGAGGGCGTGCCGTCGGGATTGCTGAAAATGTTCTTGCGCGTCTTCACGTCCAGCACGCTCTGGTGGATGTGCATGGCGCTGCCGGGCTCCTTGGCGTGCGGCTTGGCCATGAAAGTCGCGTACATCTTGTGGCGCAGGGCCGCCTCGCGCGCGGTGCGCTTGAAGAGAAACACCTGATCGGCCAGGTCCATCGGCTGGCCGTGGATCAGGTTGATTTCCATCTGCGCCGGACCGTCCTCGTGGATGAGGGTATCGATCTCGATGTCCTGGTCCTCGCAGAACTGGTAGATGTCATCGAACAGCGGGTCGAACTCGTTCACCGCGGCGATGCTGTAGGACTGGCGGCCCGGTTCGGCGCGGCCGGAGCGCCCCACCGGCGGCTTCAGCGGGTAGTCGGCATCCTTGTTCTGCTCGACCAGATAGAACTCGAGCTCCGGCGCCACCACCGGCTCCCAGCCACGCTGCGTGTACAGCTCGACGATGTTGCGCAGCACGTGCCGCGGCGCCATGGAGACGCGCCGGCCGTCGGAGTAGAAGCAGTCATGGATCACCTGCGCGGTGGGCTCGGCCGCCCACGGCACGCGCCGCACCGTCTTCGCATCGGCCTTGAGCACGATGTCGATCTCCGCCGGGCTCATGGCATCGCCGGTCTCGGGCGGATAGTCGCCGGTCACGGTCTGCAGGAATACGCTCTCGGGCAGACGCATGCCGCCGTCCTCGGCGAACTTTTCCGCCGGCATGATCTTGCCGCGGGCGATCCCGGCCATGTCGGGGATGATGGCCTCCACCTCGGAGATGCCGTGATCGCGGAAGAATTGCCGGATCTCACTCACCATGGGAGCGCCTTTCACTTGGACTGCGCGCGCTCGCGGCTCGCCTCACCGAAGGCCGCGAACAGCGCGCGCGAAAACGGATTGCTCATGACTTGCCACTCCGGATGCCACTGCACGGCGAGTGCGAAGCACCGGGCGTCGCGCACGCGGAACGCCTCGATCACCCCGTCGGGGGCGCGCGCCTCGACGGCGAGCTCGGCACCCAAGCGGTCGATGCCCTGGCTGTGCAGCGAATTCACCCGGATGCGATCGCCCGGCGCGAGCGCGCGCAGCACCCCGCCCGCCTCGAGCGTCACGTCGTGCGCCGGACCGTACTGCACCTCGAGCGGCTGGCTTTCGTCGTCGCGGTGATCCAGGTGCCCGGGCACTTCGTGCAGCCGCTGGTGCAGCGTGCCGCCGAATGCCACGTTCATTTCCTGGAAACCGCGGCAGATGCCAAGCACCGGGACCCCCGCCTGCACCGCCTTGCGGATGAGGGGCAGCGTCGTGGCATCGCGCGCCGGGTCATGCAGGGTGCCCGGGGCGCTCGGCGCGCCTTCATAGCGGTGCGGCTCGACGTTCGAGGGACTGCCGGTGAACAACAGGCCGTCCAGGGGCCCGAGCAGCTCGTCGAACCCGAGCTCTTCCGCGAGCGAGGGGATCAGGAGCGGCGCGCCGCCCGCCGCATCCAGCACCGCGCGCGCGTACTTCTCCCCGACCATGTGAAACGGGTGCGCACCGACCATGCGCCGGTCGGCGGGAATACCAATGAGTGGGCGGGCGCGTGCCATGGCGGCTTGCTGCCGGCAGGTGTTTAATATTCTAAACAAACCCCGCCGTGAGAACCTCCGAAAACACGCCTATTAGACCACAGGCGGGGCGCGGAAGCCTCTGCTTGCCAAGCGGCGTGCAACTGCGGTAAGGGCCAATCCACGGGCCTTTCGTGCCTGCGGAGGCCTCCAACGGCGATTTGCCGCGCCCGCCTCCGGCTCGCTATCCTCCCCCTGCCGCGCCCACGCAGGCGTCAGAATATCTTAAACACACGGGACCTTTCGCCCATGGGACCCCAGCCCTACGTCCGCTCCTACTACTCAGCTTCGGCGCACCCGGCGCCCGCGCGTCCCGCGCTCGACGGTGCGCTCGAGTGCGACGTGTGCGTCGTGGGCGGCGGGATCGCCGGGTGCTCGGCCGCCCTGCACCTCGCCGAGCGGGGCATGCGCGTGGTGCTGCTCGAAGAGCACCGCGTCGGCTGGGGCGCCTCCGGACGCAGCGGCGCGCAGGCGATCTTCGGGGTCGCCGCCGGGCAGGCGAAGCTCACGCGCCTCATCGGATCGGCAGGCGCGCGGGCGGTTTGGGACGTCTCGGTCGAGGGCCTGGCGCTCATGCGCGAGCTGATCAGACGCTTCTCCATCGACTGTGACTGGGCGAACGGCTACCTGCTCGCGGCAGTCAAGGAGCGGCAGGTGCGTGAATTGCACGCCGAGCTCGCCGAGCTGCGCGATGAGTACGGCTACACGAGCGTGCGCTACCTGCCGCGCGCGGAGCTGCGCGGGCAGCTCGCGACCGAGCGCTATCTCGGCGCCCTGTACGACACCCACAGCGGCCACCTGCACGCGCTCAACTACACGCTGGGACTGGCGGCGGCGGCCGAGGGCCTCGGGGTGCGCATCTTCGAGGGCGGCCGCGCCCGCGGTTTTTCCGCGGCCGGACCTGCCCAGGTGCGCGTGGCGGCGTCCGGCGGCGAGGTGCGCGCGCGCCACCTGGTGCTGTGCGGGAATGTCTACCTGGGCGCCACCGCCCCGGCGCTGGCCGCGAAAATCATGCCGGTCGCGACCTACATCGTCGCCACCGAGCCGCTCGGGGAAGAGCGCGCGCGGGGGCTGATCGCCAACAACGCGGCGCTGAGCGACATGAGCTGGGTGCTGGACTATTTCCGGCGCTCGGCCGATCACCGCCTGTTGTTTGGCGGGCGCGTCAACTACTCGGGCCTGCGGTCCTTCGACGCGCCGGCCGCCACGCGGGCGCGCATGCTCAGGGTCTTCCCGCAGCTGAACGACGTGCGCATCGAATATGCCTGGGGGGGCGAGGTCGACATTACGCTCAATCGTGCGCCGCACTTCGGGCGGCTCGCGCCCAACGTGTACTTCCTGCAGGGCTTCTCCGGCCACGGCATCGCGCTCACCGGCATTGCCGGCAAGCTCATCGCCGAAGCCGTCGCCGGCACCGCCGCCCGCTTCGATGTATTCGCACGCATTCCGCACGGCAACTTCCCGGGCGGCGCGGCGCTGCGCCGCCCGGCGCTGGTGCTGGCGATGTTGTATTACCGGCTGAAGGACCTGTTGTAGCGCGCGCCGCTTAAGGCGCGGCCTCACATGGAGGATGGCAGACATGCATCACGGCCCGCAGCTCTACCGGCACCTCATCCTCGCCCTGTGGTGCGCCTGGGCCCTGTACTGGATGGTCGCGGCGCTCGGCAGCAAGACCAGCCGGCGCCGCGAGTCGCGCGGCTCGCGCCTGGCGCATGTGGTGCCGCTCCTGGTGGGCGGCCTGCTGATCGCCTGGCGGGATGTTCCGTGGCATTGGCTGCGACTGCGCCTGTGGCCGCGGTCTCCCGCGCCGTATTGGATCGGCATGGCGCTGCTCGTCGCCGGACTCGCCTTTGCGGTGTGGGCTCGAGTGCACCTGGGCCGGAACTGGAGCGGCTCGGTGACCGTGAAGGAAGGGCACGAGCTCATTCGCAGCGGTCCCTATGGGTACGTGCGCCACCCCATCTATACCGGCCTGCTGCTGGCGGTACTCGGCACCGCCATCGCCTCCGGCACCGCGCGGGCCGCGCTCGGACTGGCGATCATCGCCGCGGCGCTGGTGCGCAAGCTGCGCGCCGAGGAGACCTTCATGCGCGAGACTTTTCCGCAGGAGTACCCCCGCTACTGCGAGCAGGTGCCGGCGCTCATTCCCTTCACGCGAGCGTTTCCGCGATCTGCACCGCGTTGAGCGCGGCGCCCTTGAGCAGCTGATCGCCCGCGACAAACAGCGCGATGGAGCGCCCGTCCGGGTCGCTCAGGTCCTGGCGGATGCGTCCGACCAGAATCGCGTCCTGGCCCGAGGCATCCTGCGGCATCGGGAAGTAGTTGCGCTCCGCGTCGTCCACCAGCTTCACGCCCGCTGCGCCCTCGAGCAGCGCACGCACCTCGCGCGCCGCTATCGGGCGCTCGCATTCGAAGGTAATGGCCGCCGAATGCGCGCGCAGCACCGGCACGCGCACGCAGGTCGCCGACACCCGGATGTCACTGTCGCCGAAGATCTTGCGGGTCTCCTGGCCGACCTTGGTTTCCTCGTCGTTGTAGCCGGTCGCGGGGTCGATGCGGGTGTTGTGGCTGAAGAGATTGAACGCGTACGGGTGCGGCATCACCTGCGGCCGGAAGGCGCGCCCCTCGAGGTAGGCGCGGGTCGAATCGAGGAGCTCTCGCATGGCGGCAGCACCCGCCCCCGAGGCGGCCTGGTAGGTCGCGAGGATGAGCCGGCGGATGCGATTCACCCGGTGGATCGGCCACAGGGGCGTGACGGCGATGATGGCGCAGCAGTTCGGGTTGGCGATGATCCCGTGGTGCCCGCGCAGCGCCTGCGGGTTGATCTCCGGCACCACCAGCGGCACGGCCGGGTCCATGCGAAACGCGGAGGAGTTGTCGATCACGGTAGCGCCCTCGCGCACCGCGAGGGGCGCGAAGTGCTTCGAGGTCGCGCTGCCGGCGGAAAACAGCGCGAGCTGCACGCCCGTGAAGCTGTCCTCCTTCAGCTCCCGCACCGCAAGCTGCCGCCCGCGGAACTCGAGCGTACGGCCGGCCGAGCGCGCCGAGGCGAACAGGCGCAGCTCCGAGAGCGGGAAGCGCCGCGCCTCCAGGCAGCGGATCAGCTCGACCCCCACCGCGCCGGTCGCCCCGACGATCGCCACCACCGGCGGCGCGGACCCTTGTTCAGACCCCATACCCAAGTTCTCCGTTGCGAAAAACGCTACCTGAGCAGCCGTCGCGTGTAAAGCGCACCGCCAGTGGAACCAGGCATTGGCGAGGCATCTAGTCTCGCACCCGCAGCTCAAAGCAGCGGTGAATCCGCGGGGTCCTCTCGAAGTCCTTCGGCAGCGTCGCCGCCGAGACGTCGCGGACCTCGTAGCGCTCGCTTAAGCCCTCCGCCAGCCGCAAGCGCTGCGCGTTGGTCGAGAACACCACGAGGCCCGCGGGCGCCAGCAGCCGCGCGCACGCGTCGATGAGTTCCGGGTGATCGCGCTCGACGTCCAGCACCCCCTGCATGCGTTTCGAGTTGGAAAAGGTCGGCGGATCGAGGAACACGAGATCAAAGCGCTGTGACCCGAGCGCCGCCTCTCGCAGCCACTCGCGGCAGTCCGCCTGCACAAACTCGTGCGTCTCACGCGCGAGACCGTTGAGCGCGAGATTGCGTTGCGCCCATTCGAGGTAGGTTCGCGACAGGTCGACCGAGGTGCTTGCGGCCGCACCGCCCGCGGCGGCGTATACGGTGGCGGTGCCGGTATAGGCGAACAGGTTCAGGAACCGCTGGCCGCGCGCCGTGTCGCGCAGTCGCGCGCGCGTGATGCGATGGTCGAGGAACAGCCCGGTGTCGAGGTAATCGTCGAAGTTCACGCGAAACTTAAGCTCCCCCTCCATCACGACGTGAAAGCGATCCTGCTCGTCCACCTTCTCGTACTGCTCGCCCCGCCGGGTGCGGCGCCGCGTGCGTACGCGGATTCGTTCGGGCGGCACGCCGGTGACCTCCGGCAGACTTGCGAGCACCTCGCCGCGGCGCCGGCGCACTGCTTCGAGCTCGATCTCGGCGGGAGCCGCGTACTCCTGCACGTAAAGCCAGGACTCCTGCGCCTCGCAGGTGCTGTACAGGTCGATCGCGAAGGCGTACTCGGGCATGTCCGCTTCGTACAGCCGGTAACATGAGACCGCCTCGCGAGCGGCCCAGCTGCCCAACCGCTTGCGATTCTTCCCCAGCCGGTTCGCGAACATGCGCGCCCCGGGACTGTCCTTGAGATGCGCGACGCCCCGGCCGAGGGTTCCCGGCTCGCGGGCGTTCCCGGGCTCCACCCGGATGCGCAGCAGCCGGCACTCGATCGAGCCGTTCCACACGGTGTGCGTGCGATGGGCGCGCAGCCCGAGCTCCATCCCCAGCTCCGGCGCACCGGTGAGCAGCGCCGCGTTCCACCCCTGAAAGCGCTCGCGCAGCACGGCGCCGAGCTCGCGGTGCACCGCGCGCGCGCCCTCGCGGTCCGTAAGCCGCACGCCGTAGGGAGGATTGGTGCACAGCAGGCCGGGGCGTTGCCGATCGCGCTCGCTCACGGGAGCCGCGTCGGCCAGGGAGCCGATCTCGAGGCGCACAAATCCGCCTACGCCGGCGCGCTCAGCATTGGCGCGGGCCATGCGGATGGCAGATGGGTCGCGATCCGTGCCCAGCACCGTGGCGGCGGCCTCCTGCCCCGCGCGGCAGCGGGCGAGCGCCTCCGCGCGCAGCCGTGCCCACAGCGGCGCATCGTGGCCGCGCCAGCCGAGCAAGCCGAAATAATCGCGGCTCAGCCCCGGCGCGCGGTCGCACGCGATCAGCGCGGCCTCGATGCACAAGGTCCCCGAGCCGCACAACGGATCGAGGAATTCCGCGCCCTGCGCGGCGAGCTCCGCCCAGCCGCTGCGCAGCAGCACGCCGGCCGCCACGTTCTCCTTCAGCGGCGCTTCTCCTGCGGCGCCCCGGTAGCCGCGCCGGTGCAGGCTGTCGCCCGCGAGATCGATGGACAGCGTGAGGTGCGCGCCGTGCGCGTGGGCGTGCACGCGCACCCCCGGGCGCTCGAGCGCCACGTCGGGACGAGTGCCGGTGGCGGCGCGCATGGCATCCACGATGCCATCCTTCAGCTTCAGCGCTCCGAAGTGCGTATGGGTGATTGTCGGGTGCCGGCCGCTGAAGTCGCAGGCGAGCGTCACCGTGGGCGTGAGG
>JBOIAH010000521.1:0-4577 GCA_050739055.1 Steroidobacteraceae bacterium
GCCTGCGGCAGCTCGGCTACCAGCTCGCCGACGACCGCGCGCCCGGCCAGGCACCGCCGGGCAAGAGCCCCGGGTCCGGCGGGTTCCTCAAGTTCGTGCTCTGCGAGCCGCAGCAGCGCCTGGTACTCGTTGCGGCCTGCGCGGTGCTCCTGGTCAGCGCGCTGGCCTCCTTCACCGCAACGCCGGGGGCCGGAACGCTGCTCTCCTGGACGCTCGCGTTCGCGGTGGTGCTGGTGGGCGCGCCCGTCTTCCTCAAGGGCCTGCGGGCGCTGTTGTTCAGCCGCCGGATCAACATCGACCTCCTCATGACCTTGGCCGCCCTCGGGGCGCTCGCGATCGGGGAAGCCGGCGAAGCGGCTGCCGTGGTGCTGCTGTTCACCTTCGGCGAGGGGCTCGAGCGCTTCAGCGCCACACGCGCCCGGGACTCGCTGCGCAGTCTCATGGCACTGCAGCCCCAGACCGCGACGCTCCTGCAGCGGCACGCGGGGGATGCGTACGGCCCCGATGAGGATCACGAACACGGTGAGGGTCACGGGCACGGGGATGGTCACGAGCACACGCAGCCTCACGACCGCGGCCCGGGCAGCCACGTCCACACAAGGGTGGTGCCGGCCGCGCAGCTCTCGCCCGGGGACCTGATCCTGGTGAAGCCCGGCGAGCGCATCGCCGCCGATGGCGTCATCGTGAGCGGGGAGTCGAGCATCAACCAGGCGGCCGTGACCGGCGAGAGCTTCCCGGTGACGAGGATTGCCGGGGATGCGGTGATGGCCGGCACCGTGAATGCCGAGGGGGCGCTGGAGGTGGAGGTGACCCGCGTCGCATCCGATTCCACCGTGGCACGCATCGCGCGCCTGGTGGAGCAGGCGCAGGCGCAGCGCTCGCCCGCGGAAGCGTACATCGACCGCTTTGCGCGCTGGTACACGCCGGCGGTGGTGGCGCTCGCCGTCTGCGTGGTCGCGATCCCGGTGCTCGCGTGGGGGGAATCACTGCTGAACGGCGCCGACGGCAGCCGCGGCTGGCTGTATCGGGGGCTCGCGCTGCTCATCATCGCCTGCCCGTGTGCGCTGGTGATCAGCATCCCGGTGACTGTGGTCAGCTCGCTCACGCGCCTCGCGCGCTTAGGGGTGCTCGTGAAAGGCGGCGAGCAGCTCGCCAAGCTCGCGCAGGTGCGCACCATCGCCTTCGACAAGACCGGCACCCTCACTCACGGGCGTCCGAGCGTCACCGCGGTACAGGCGCGCGGCTGCGAGCATGAGCCCGAGCCCCAGGCTGACTGCGACAGCTGCGACGACGTGATCGCACTCGCCGCCTCGGTCGAGCGCAGCTCCGAGCACCCGATCGCGCACGCCATCATGGAGTCCGCGCGCGAGCGGGGAATCACCCACCGCTACCCGCCCGCCGCGGCGATCGTCGCGGCCGCGGGGCGCGGGGTGACCGGGCTCCTGCAGGGCAGCGCGGTGGCGGTCGGGACCGAAGCGCTTATGAGCGCGCGCGGCTCGGCCTCCGGCGCGCAGCAATTCACCGAGCTCACCCAGTCCACCCGCACCGTGATGCTGGTGGCGCGCGATTCGGCGGTGGTGGGCGCCATCGGGGTCGAGGACTCGGTGCGGGATGAGACCGCCGCGGTGCTCGCGGAGCTGCGCCGCGCGGTGCCGCCGCTGCGTACCGCCATGCTCACCGGGGACAACGCGCGGGTCGCCGGGGACGTCGCGCGGCGCGTCGGCGAGGTGGATGAGATCCGCGCGCACCTCCTGCCGCAGGACAAACTCGACGCGATCGAGGAGCTGCGCCGCGCTTATGGCCCCGTGGCCATGGTGGGCGATGGCATCAACGACGCGCCGGCGCTGGCGCGCGCCGACGTCGGCATCGCGATGGGCGGGGCGGGATCCGCGCAGGCGATGGAAACCGCCGACGTGGTGCTGATGCAGGATGACCTGAAGCGCCTGCCCGCGACGCTGCGCGTCGCGCGTGCCAACCGCAGCATCGTCACGCAGAACATCGCGCTGAGCCTGGGGCTCAAGCTCGCGTTCCTGGCGCTCGCGATCCCGGGCTTCGCGACGCTGTGGCTCGCCGTGGTCGCGGACGTTGGCACCACCGTGCTCGTGACCTTGAACGGCATGCGGATGCTGAAGTCCCGATAGCACATCCGCGGCGGCTTCTTCGGCCCCCGGCGGCGCGGTGGTACGCTCTCGCGCTGGCCTTCAGGAGAGCCCGTCATGTCCGAGCCGCAATCCCCCTCCCGCCGGCGCCTGTTGCAGCGACTCGCCCTCGGCGTGCCGCTCGCCGCCCTCGCCGCGAGCCGCATTCCCCGTGCGCAGGCGCAGCAGGCGCCGCTCCTCTCCGTGAACGACCCGCAGGCGAAGGTCGTGAGATACGTCGAGGACGCGAGTGAGGCCAAGGGCGCGACGGCGGGCAGCAGCTGTGCGAACTGCGGCCTCTACCAGGGGACGTCGGGCTCGCCCCAGGGACCCTGCCAGCTCTTTCCCGGCAAGGACGTCAAGGCGAAGGGCTGGTGCACGTCCTGGGCGCCGCAGATGTGACGCGGCCTCCTGTCGGTTCGGCGCCCCGCGGAACGACATTCACGGTGAGCGGATGGATTTCCCACCGCGCCAACCCCCTTTGAGGAGTCCGCCATGTCGAGTTTCATGCTGCTGCTTCACAGGACCCCCGACCAGAGCCGCCCCATCGCCGCGAACCCGGGTGACTTCACCCAGGTGACCCGGGAGTACATGGCCTGGGCCGATGGCATGCGTGAGAAAGGCCACCTCAAGGGCGGCAACAAGCTGACCGACGACGCCGGCAAGATCCTGCGCGGCCGCGACGGTCGCGTCGCGACCACCGATGGCCCGTATGCGGAGAGCAAGGAGATCGTCGGCGGATTCTTCGTCGTCTCGGCGCGCGACTACGCCGAAGCCTGCCGGCTCGCCGAGAGCTGCCCGCACCTGAAATACGGCAGCTACATCGAGGTGCGCCAGGTCGAGGAGCTCTAGGCGCGCGCATGCCCGGTGCGGAGGCCGCCCTCGAGACCCTCTTCCGGCGGGAAGCGGGGCGGATCTGCGCCTGGCTGGTGCGGCTGCTCGGGCCCGCGCGGCTCGATCTGATCGAGGACGCGGTGCAGGATGCGTTTGCCGCCGCGCTAGCGCAGTGGCCGTTCGAAGGTACGCCCGAACGTCCGGCGGCGTGGCTTGCGGTCGCCGCGCGCAACAAGGCGCTTGATCGGCTGCGGCGCGACGCGCGGCTCGACGGCCTGGACACGCAGGACGAAGCCGCGGCCTGGCGGCTGGGGTTCTCCAACCCGGACGATTCGGGAAAGCCCGATGACACCCTCGCCCTCATGTTCGTAGCGTGTCATCCGGCGCTGTCGCTCGATGAGCAGGCCATGCTCACGCTGCAGACCGTGTGCGGGTTCAATCCGCGTGAGATCGCCCGCGGCTTCCTTTCGACCCCCGAGGCCGTGACGCAGCGCCTGGTGCGTGCCAAGCGCCGCATCCGGGACCTTGATCTCGCCTTCGAGATCCCGGAAGGTGCCGAGCTCGCGCAGCGCCTGCCGGGGTTGCACGCGGCGATCTACCTGCTGTTCAACGGCGGCTACACCGCCGCGGAAGGCGAGCCGCTGATGGCGCAGGAGCTGTGCGCGGAAGGCTTGCGGCTCGCCACGCTCCTCACCGGGCATCCCGCCACCGCAAGCGGCGAGACCCACGCGCTCGCGGCTCTCATGTGCTTTCATCACGCGCGTGCTGCGGCGCGCACCGGCGAGGCGGGGGATCTGATCCTGCTCGCCGAGCAGGACCGCTCCCGCTGGGATGCGGCCCTCATCGCGCGCGGCTTCGAGCATCTGCGCGCCGCGATGTGCGCCGCGACACTCACGGCGCTGCATCTGGAGGCCGGCATCGCCTCGCTGCACGCGGGAGCCCCGTCCTTCGCCGAGACCGACTGGGCGGGGCTGGCGCGCTACTACGAGGCGTTGCTGGAGCTGAAGCCGACCCCGGTGGTGCGCCTCAATGCCGCCATCGTCTGCGCGTACGCGGAAGGGCCGGCTGCCGGGCTGGCGCAGCTCGAGGCGCTCACGGGCGCAGCGCAGCTCGCGCGTTACGCCCCGTATCACGCCGCGCGCGCCGATCTGCTGTTGAAGCTCAATCGCCCCGCGGAAGCGGGCGAGTCGCTGAGAAGCGCACTCGGATGCCTGCTGAACGGCGCCGAGCGCGAGTACCTCACGCGAAGATTGCGCTCATGCGATGCGGCGGCGCCGGCACTCGCGGCGCGGCTGAACTGACTGGCGGGGACCGATGCCAAGCTAGAGCTAGATTGAGCGCTGGCCGTTCTGGTCGAATGTCCAAGTGACGGTGCGAGTGAACACCGTGCCCGATCTCGCGCTTCCCCGTAGATGTGGAATCCGCCAGAACAGCTGGCTTCCTCGTCGAAAGAGGTGCCCTCGCACGCGATGAAGCCGAGGTCTTCGCCGCGGACCGCTTGAATATTCGAGGTCGCCCGTTCGAAACGCTGGGAGCAAGGGGCAATTCACCTCAATGTGCTCAAGCAAGGGCGCCTGTCCGGCCTTCAATCGTGCTCGATTAAGA
>JBOIAH010000522.1:0-9428 GCA_050739055.1 Steroidobacteraceae bacterium
TGTTCACCCTGTTCGGCATCGCCTTCTTTCTCATCGGCGTGGCACTCATCGGGCTGGGCGTGGTCGGGGAGTACGTGGGACGTATCTATGAGCAGGTACGCCAGCGGCCGCGCTACACGGTGGCGGCGGTGCTCGGCGGGGACGTCGCGGAGGTGGGGCAACTGCCGCACCCGGCGCCGGCCGGGGCCCGCGCCGAGCCGGCGCAACCACAGCGTGCGCGGGGAGCCCCGGAGTGAGCGGCCCGACGGCCGTAGTCTTCGCGTATCACGATGTCGGAGTCCGGTGCCTCAAGGCGCTCATCTCCGGCGGGGTCGAGATTGCACTGGTGGTCACGGTGCGCGACGACCCCGGCGAGACCCGTTGGTACGCGAGCGTCGCGCAGACCAGCGCCGACTACGGGCTCACGGTGATCGCGCCCGCTTCGGCCAACACGCCCGAGCTCGAGGCGCGGGTGCGGGCCCTGCGGCCGGACTTCCTGTTCTCCTTCTATTACCGCGCGCTCTTGGGCGCGCCGCTGCTGGGCAGCGCCGGGCGCGGCGCTCTCAACATGCACGGCTCGCTGCTGCCGAAGTACCGCGGCCGTGCGCCGGTGAACTGGGCTATCCTGCGCGGCGAGCGCGAGAGCGGCGCCACGCTGCACTACATGGTCGAGCGCGCCGACGCCGGCGACATCGTCGACCAGATGAGCGTGCCGATCCTGCAGGATGACGATGCCCGCGCGGTGTTCGCCAAGGTCACGGTGGCCGCGGAGGCCATCCTGGCGCGCTCGCTGCCGGGGCTCATCGCGGGCACCGCGGCGCGCCGGCCGCAGAGCATCGAGCCGGGGCAGTACTTCGGCCGGCGCACGGCCGCGGACGGGTGCATCGACTGGACGCGTCCGGCGCGGGAAATCCACGATCTGGTGCGGGCGGTTGCGCCGCCCTTTCCCGGGGCGTTTACCCAGGTGGGCGGCGAGCGCTGGGAGATCCACCGCACCCGCTTGAGCGAGCGGCCCGCGCCGGCCGGCACCCCGCGGCTGTTCGCAGCCGCCGGGGAGCTGTACGCGGCCTGCGGCGACGGCCGGGTATTGCGGCTGCTCGGCGCGGTGAACGCCCGCGGGTCGGTTGACCTCGAGCGATACTCGGGGCTGCTCGCGCAGCCCCTGCCCCTCGGCTGATCTAAGCACCTTCGGTCACCGTGGCCCTGATTGCCCTCAAGATCGACGTCGACACTTATCGCGGCACGCGCGAGGGGACCCCGCGACTCGCGCAGCTGCTCGAGCGGCTGGACGCGCGCGCCACGTTCCTCTTCAGCCTCGGTCCCGACCACACCGGCCGCGCCATCAAGCGCGCGCTGCGCAGCGGTTTCCTGAGCAAGGTGAAGCGCACCTCGGTGGTGCAGCACTACGGCGTGAAGACTCTTCTCTACGGGGTGCTGCTGCCCGGTCCGCACATCGGGCGCCGCTGCCGGGAGTTCATGCGGGACATTTCCCGCCGGGGGTTCGAGGTCGGCGTGCATACCTGGGATCACGTGCGCTGGCAGGACGGCGTGGCGCGGGCGAGTGAGCCCTGGACACGCGAGCAGCTGACGCTCGCATACCGCGAGTTCGTGGAGGTCTTCGACCGCGCGCCCTGGGTGCACGGTGCCGCCGGGTGGCAGATGAACCGCTACCTGCCCGCGCTGCAACAGGAGCTGGGCTTTCGCTACGCCTCCGACACGCGCGGCAGCGGCCCCTTCGTGCCGGTGTTTGACGGCACGGTCGCGGCGGTACCGCAGCTGCCGACCACGCTGCCGACGCTCGATGAGCTCATCGGCCGCACCGACCTGCGCGCCCGGGACCCGGTGGATCACCTGCTGGCGCTCAGCGGGGATTCGCCGCCGCGCGATCAGGTGTTCACGCTGCACGCGGAACTGGAGGGCGGGGCGTACCTTGCCTCGTTCGAGCGTCTGCTGCGGGCCTGGCGCTCGCGCGGCACGCAGCTAACGGATCTCGCCACCTACGCGGGAAGGCTGGATTTCGCGCAGCTGCCGCGCTGCAACGTCGTGGCCGGAACCGTGGAGGGACGCTCCGGCACGCTCGCGCTGCAATCGCAGTACGGTCCGCCGGGTGCTGCGGTTGGCGGGCATGCGCCCCCGCAGGACGCCACCTGACGCCACCGGCCGCGGCGGCGCGGCACAATAATTCCGCTCCCCAAACCGTCTGATTAGTCCAGATGGCTGCCGCCCTCAGTGACACCTCGGGCCAGGATCGGGAGCTCGCCGCGGTGGTGCAGCGCGAGCGCGGGCGGCTGCTGGCATACATCCGCCGGCGCATCGACGACGCGGTCGAGGCCGAGGACATCCTGCAGGACGCGCTCTACGAGCTGGTAGCGGCCTACGCCCAGGCGGAGCCGGTGCAGCACGTCGGGGCGTGGCTCACGCGCGTGGCGCGCAACCGCATCATCGACCGCTTTCGCAGGAAGCGGCCGGAGTTGCTGGCGGATCAACCGGCCCCCGCGGCGGCGGAGGGCGCGGGCGGTGCGCTCGAGGACCTGCTGCCGGCGCCGGATGGCTCGCCGGAGACGGCCGCGATGCGTACGTTGCTGTTCGAGGAGCTGGAGAGCGCGCTCGCGGGCCTGCCGCGCGAGCAGCGTGAGGTGTTCATCGCGCAGGAGCTCGACGGCCTCACCTTCCGCGAGCTGTCGGAGAAGTGGGGCGTGAGCGTCAACACGCTCCTGTCGCGCAAGCGCTACGCGGTGCTGCGGTTGCGCGAACGGCTGCAGGGAGTCTACGACGACTGGTTTGCCGGTTGAGGAGCGAGGCGCAGGCACGCTGAAGGTCACAGTATGGACCACGAGGAGAGGGCCGTGATAAATCGAGTTCGTTGGGTGGTGAAGGGGATAGTGATTGCGGTTCTCGCGATCGCCTTCCTCGCGGTGTTCGGCTGGGTGGTGATGCAGCTGTGGAACTGGCTCGTGCCGGCCCTGTTCCACGGTCCGACGCTGCGGTACTGGCAGGCGGTCGGTCTGTTGGTGCTGAGCCGGATCCTGTTTGGCGGAATGCGCGGACACGGCGGGCACGGACACTGGCGGCGGCGGATGCGCGAACGCTGGCACGAACGTTGGGAGGCCATGACTCCCGAGGAGCGGGCACGGTTGCGCGAGCGGTTGTTCGAGCATCGCTGCGGCCGGCGCGCAGGCGCGGCGCAGGAAGGAACGCAACCGCAGCCCTGACGGTGCAGTTGACGCGCGAACCGGTGCGACCGCACCATCGGAGCGGTGATCCCGCCGACCATGACCGCCATCGAGATCCGTGAACCCGGACCCCCGCAGGTGCTGCGGGCGGTCGAGCGGGCGGTGCCCGAGCCGCGCTCGGGCGAGGTGTTGATCCGGGTGGCCGCCGCGGGTGTGAATCGGCCCGATGTCCTGCAACGCAAGGGCGCCTATCCGCCGCCCGCGGGCGTGACCGACATCCCCGGGCTCGAGGTTGCCGGCGTGGTAGTGAGCGCGGCGGACGGAGTGCGCGAGCCCGCCGTCGGCGCCAGGGTCTGCGCGCTGCTTGCCGGCGGCGGCTATGCCCAGTACGCGATCGCGCCCGCGGTGCAGTGTCTGCCGGCGCCTGAGCAGCTCACGATGGACGAGTCGGCGGCGTTGCCCGAGACATTCTTCACGGTGTGGTTCAACGTGTTCGAGCGGGCGCGGCTGCGGGAGGGGGAGACGCTGCTGGTGCACGGCGGGGCGAGCGGCATCGGGACCACGGCGATTCTGCTCGGCAAGGCGTTCGGCGCACGGGTAATCGTCACGGCCGGCAACGCCGAAAAATGTGCGGCGTGCCGCACGCTCGGCGCCGATTACGCCATCAACTACCGCGAGGGGGATTTCGTCGAGGCGACCCTGCGCGCCACCGACGGGCGCGGAGCCGACGTCATTCTCGACATGGTCGGCGGGGACTACGTTGCGCGTAACGTGGCCGCGCTGGCCGCGGACGGCAGGATCGCGCTGATCGCGACCCAAGGCGGCACCAAGGCGGAACTCGATCTGCGCCCGTTCATGGTGAAGCGCGTGACGCTCACCGCATCGACCCTGCGCCCGCAGTCCGTGGAGAACAAGGGCCGGCTGGCCGCGGCGCTGCGCCACAGCGTGTGGCCGCTGTTCGCTTCGGCGCATCTGAAGCCGGCGATCCATGCCCGCTTCCCACTCGCCGAGGCGGCGGCGGCCCATAAGCTGATGGAGTCCGACACGCACGTGGGCAAGATCGTGCTGCTCGCCTGAAGGGACGGCGGGCGGACTGCACCGGACGGGCGGACTGCACCGGGCGGAAAGCCGCCTCCCGGTCGGGGGCGGTACGGCTCAGGCGCAGGAACTGTGAGCTGGCCCCGTGGCGCAGGCAAGAAAGTCGCCAGACGGTCACGGAATTGCCGTACCCTACCGCGCCAGACTCGCACAAGAACTACGACGGAGAACTGTGTGATGAGTCTTTCCCCGTTCGGTCTGGTCGCGCTGCCCTTGTGGGGCTATGTGGTGGTGACCTTCGTCACCATCGAAACGATGTTCCTGGGCGTGACGCTGTATCTGCACCGGGACCAGTCCCATGGGGGGCTGATCCTGCATCCCGCGCTGCGGCACGTGTTTCGCTTCTGGCTGTGGTTCAGTTCCGGCGCCGTGACCCGGGAGTGGGTCGCCGTACACCGCCGGCACCACGCGCACGCCGACCAGCAGGGTGATCCCCACAGCCCGGTGGTTTTTGGACTGCGGCGCGTAGTGTTCGAAGGCTTTGAGCTGTACCGCGTGGCCGCGGATGATCCCGAGACGCTGCACAACTACGGTCGCGGCACGCCGGATGACTGGCTCGAGCGGCACCTCTACAGCCGCCATCCGCTCGCCGGCATCGTGCTGTTCATCGGCGCCCACCTGCTGCTGTTCGGTGTTGCGGGCATCGTCATGATCGCGGTGCACCTGGCTGCACAGCCGTTCTTCGCCGGCGGAGTGATCAACGGGCTCGGACACGCGGTCGGCTACCGCAGCTTCGAGATGCCCTCCACCGCGACCAACCTCGTGCCCTGGGGTCTGCTGCTGGGCGGCGAGGAGTTGCACAACAACCACCATGCGTTTCCGCGCTCGGCGCGCTTCGCGGTGCAGCGCTGGGAGTTGGATATCGGCTGGCTGTGGATCCGCCTGTTCAGCGCGCTCGGGCTGGCGAAGGTGCGCTGGGTCGCTCCCCGCCCGCGCCTCGAGCGCCGGCGCCAGGAGCTCGACGCGGACACCGTCCACGCCCTGTTCACCAACCGCATGCACGTGCTGCGCTCGTACGCGCGGCGCGTGGTGCTGCCCGTGTGCCGCGAGCTCGCGCGCCGCGAGCCACGCGGCACCGTACCGGTGATTGCGCCCAGGCTCCTGATCCGTCATCCGATGCTGCTGGCCGAGGAAGCACGTCGCGGCCTGCGGGAGCTTTTGGAGAAGTACGAGGTGCTGCGGCGCGTCGTTGAATACCGTGACGGACTGCAGCAGCTGTGGAACGACGCGAACCAGTCGCGGGCGCTGGTCCGGCTGCGCGAGTGGTGCGGCCGTGCCGAAGCGAGCGGCATCGGCGCACTGCGCGACTTTGCCCAGGGGTTGCCTGCGTACGCGCGGGGGCGCGGTTAGCTCAGCCGCGGTCCGCGCTCAGGGGTCCGGGAGGGTCGTATGCGCATCGGGGTTCCACGCGAGATCAAGGTTCACGAGTACCGGGTCGGACTGGTGCCCGCCGGGGTGCGCGAGCTGGCCGGCGCCGGGCACGAAGTGCTCATCGAGAGCGGTGCAGGTAACGGCATCGGCGTCGACGACGCGCAGTTCCGCGGCGCCGGGGCCGCGATTGCCGGGGGCGCTGCCGAGGTGTTCGGGCGGGCCGACCTGGTCGTGAAGGTGAAGGAACCGCAGCCGGCCGAGTGCGCCATGCTGCGCCCGGGCCAGGTGCTGTTCACCTATCTGCATCTCGCAGCGGATCCGCCGCAGGCCAAGGGCCTGATGAGATCCGGGACCACCGCCATTGCCTACGAGACGGTGACCGCGCCGAACGGCTCGCTGCCGCTCCTGACGCCGATGAGTGAAGTCGCGGGACGGATGTCGATTCAGGTCGGAGCCGCGAGCCTGCAGAAGGCCAACGGGGGCTTTGGTGTGCTGCTCGGAGGCGTGCCGGGCGTGCCGCCGGCGAAGGTGGTGATTCTCGGCGGGGGTGTCTCGGGCATGCACGCGGCGGAGATGGCCGTCGGGATGCGCGCCGACGTCACCGTCGTCGATCGCTCGGTCGAGAGGCTGCGCGAGTTGTCGTCGATCTTCGGCTCGGCGCTGCGCACCGCGTACTCCACCGCCGAGACCATCGAGTGTCTGGTGAAGGACGCGGACCTGGTGATCGGGGCGGTGCTGGTCGCGGGCGCGGCGGCCCCGAAGCTCGTCACTCGCGCGATGGTCAAGACCATGAAGCCCGGGGCGGTGCTGGTCGATATTGCCATCGACCAGGGCGGCTGCTTCGAGACCAGCAGGCCCACCACCCATGCGGAGCCGACCTTCGTAGTCGACGGTGTGATTCACTACTGCGTGGCGAACATGCCGGGCGCCGTGCCGCGCACCTCGACCCTGGCGCTCACCAACGCCACGCTCCCGTACGTGCGCGCGCTGGCCGATCTTGGCTGGCAGGGGGCGTTCAAGCGCGATCCGGGACTCGCCGCGGGACTCAACGTGCATGCCGGCGAGGTCACCCACCAGGTGGTTGCCCGGGCGTTGGGACTGAAGGCTCGCCCGGCCACGGACCGGTGAGTTTGCCGGGCAGACTCCCTACAAAGGAGGGTGGCCGGCTGCCCCCGTGTGAGGCTACGCTACGCGGCCGATCCACACATTGGAGGACCCTCGAATGAACATTGCGCTGCCGGCCGCACTGCTGAGCCTCGTCGCAGGTTCCGCGCTCGCCGCCCCCGTTACTTATCAGGTCGATCCGGCCCACACTTACCCGAGCTTTGCGGCGGATCATTTCGGCGGCTTGTCGGTGTGGCGCGGAAAGTTCGACCGCTCCTCCGGGACGATCGTGCTCGACAGGGAGGCCGGCACCGGCACCGTCGCTATCACCGTGGACACGAGCTCGATCGACTTCGGACAGGCGAAGCTCAATGAGCACGCGAAGTCAGCCGAGATGTTCGACGTGCAGAAGTACCCGACGGCGATTTACAAGGGCACGCTCACCAACTTCAGGAACGGCGTCCCGACCGAGGCGCACGGCGAGCTGACCCTGCACGGGGTGACGCGGCCGCTCACCCTCACCGTCAATTCGTTCCTGTGCAAGATGACGCCGATGGAGAAGAAGGAACGCTGTGGAGCGGACGCCTCGGCAACCTTCGACCGCAGCGAGTTCGGCATCAATTACGGCGAGAAGTACGGCTTCAAGATGCAGGTGAAGCTCGCGATCCAGGTGGAAGGGGTTGCCGCGGGCTGACGGCGTGCGAAGGCGGGCTGGCCGCGGGAGCTGACTCAGCGGGCGCGCCGCGGGGGGCGCGGTGCGCCTTTCCCGCCCTCAGGCGAGCATCGCCGCGACGTGCTCGGCGATGGCGAGCGATGCGGTGAGGCCGGGCGATTCGATCCCGAACAAATGCACCAGGGAGCGCACTCCGTGCGCCTGCTCGCCGTCGATGCGGAAGTCGGTGGCGGGCTGTCCGGGAGCGGAGATCTTCGGGCGGATGCCGGCGTACGCCGGCTGCAGCGCACCGTCTGCGAGTGCCGGCCAGTAGGCGCGGATCGCGGCGTAGAACGCCGCGGCGCGCGCGGGATCCACGTCGTATTCGCATTTCCCGACCCATTGCACGTCGGGTCCAAAGCGCGCGCGGCCGGCGAGATCGAGCGTCACATGCACGCCGAGCCCGCCCGGCTCGGGCAACGGGTAGATGAGCCGCTGGAAGGGCGCGCGGCCGGCGAGGGTGAAGTAGCTGCCCTTGGCAAAATACGCGGTCGGCAGGCACCTCGCGGGAAAGCCCTGCATGAGGCCCGCAACCTGCGGGGCGTTGATTCCCGCGCTGTTAATGAGCGTGCGGGCTTCGAGCGAGGGCGGCCCGCCGTTCACCGCGACGAGAATTCTCCCGTCCCGCAGCGCGAGCCCGGTCACCGGGCTGTCGCACGCCAGGAGTGCGCCGCGCGCTTGCGCCTCCCCGAGCAGCGCCAGCATGCAGGCATGCGAGTCGACAATGCCGGTCAGGGGGGAGTGCAGCGCCGCGGTGCACGAGAGCTGCGGCTCGAGGGCCAGCGCCTCGCCGCGGGTGAGGGTTGCGAGCTCCACGCCGTTGGCGTGGGCCGCCGCGCGAATCCTCGCCAGTTCAGACAGCTGCGACTCCGCGGCGGCAACGATGAGCTTGCCGCAGCGGCGGTGCGCAATACCGTGCTCCCGGCAGAAGGCGTAGAGCAGGTCCCGGCCGGCCACGCACAGGCGCGCCTTCAGAGAGCCCTGCGGGTAGTAAATGCCGGCGTGGATGACCTCGCTGTTGCGCGAGCTCGCGCCGCTGCCGAAGCGCTCGGCGGCCTCCAGGATCAAGACCTCGCGGCCCCGCTGCGCGAGCGCCCGTGCCACGGCAAGCCCCACCACGCCCGCTCCGACCACCACCACATCGACCTTGTCCATGGAAGGCAAGTGTAAGCCCGGCGGGACTGTGGCCGGTCGCTCGCGCAGGTACCCCGAGCCCGTACAATGGCGGGCACGCGCCGCGGCGCGGCAGCTTCAGAGGGGAACCCACAGGTGTCCGCAGTCAACTATCGCGCCGCCGGCGGGCTCGCTGTCCTGGAGATCGCCAACCCTCCCGTCAATGCGCTCAGTCTCGCGGTGCGCGAGGCGCTCGCACAAGGCCTCGCGAGAGCCGAAGCGGACCCGGCGGTCGTTGCGGTCGTCGTGTGCGGCGCCAACGGGAGCTTTCCCGCCGGCGCGGACATCAACGAAATCGGCTCGGGACTGGCGCTGCGGCCCCCGACGATCCGCGACCTGCAGGCGCAGATGGAGGCGGCCACCAAGCCGCTC
The DNA here is from genome assembly GCA_050739055.1 of Steroidobacteraceae bacterium. Classification (GTDB taxonomy): domain Bacteria; phylum Pseudomonadota; class Gammaproteobacteria; order Steroidobacterales; family Steroidobacteraceae; genus 13-2-20CM-66-19. Next base: position 8,983 of record JBOIAH010000522.1, read on the forward strand.
GTCGCGGCGCTCGAGGGCACGGCGCTCGGGGGTGGCCTTGAGCTCGCCCTTGCCTGCCACTGGCGCGTGGCGACCGCGGCGGCGAAGGTTGGATTGCCGGAAGTGAAGCTAGGTCTGATCCCGGGTGCGGGCGGCACGCAGCGCTTCACGCGCCTGGCAGGTCCGGAGGCGGCACTCGAGGCGATCACCTCCGGGGCGCAGCTGCCGGCGGCGCGCGCGCTCGAGCTCGGACTGATCGATGCGATCGCGGAGGATGCGGTCGCGGCGGCCGGGGAGCTTGGGCGGCGGGCGGCCCGGGAGGGGCGCCCGTTGCGCATCAGCAGCGACCTGAACGAGCGCATCCGGGGCGTGAATGCGGAAATCTTCGCGGCGTTTCGCCGCAAGATCGGGCCTCGGGCGCGCGGCCAACTGGCGCCGTGGAGGATCATCGACAGCATCGAGGCGGC
>JBOIAH010000523.1:0-3140 GCA_050739055.1 Steroidobacteraceae bacterium
TTCTTCGGCGCGTAGTAGCCGGTCAGCTGGCTGGTGACGAACTCCTCAACCGGCAGGCGCCGGTTGAGCCACGCCCAGAAACCGGGTCTCGCGGCGGCGCCGCCGGCCTTGGGTCCCGCGGCCGCCGCGCCGGTCGCGCTCTTCACCGTCATGTGGCGACTCCCTGCTCGTCGGCGCCGACCCGCAGCAGCTCCGGCTTCGGGTACGAGTAAGGGGGCACGCGCAGGTTGATCGAGGCAGGCGAGCCGTCGAACACCCTACCTGCCAGATCGAAGCGCGAGCCGTGGCACGGACACCAGAACCCGCCCGGCCAGGACGGGTACAACTCGCCCGCCGCAAAGCGGTCCTTGGGCAGGCACCCCAGGTGCGTGCACACGCCCACCAGCACCAGGAACTCCGGGCTGCGGGAGCGGAGTGTGTTGTTGGCGTACGGTGGCTGCACGGAGTCCTTCGAGCCGGGATCCTTGAGCTCCGCGTCGTGACCGGAGATGCGCTTGACCATGTCGGGGGTGCGCCGCACTACGAAGATCGGCTGTCGCCGCCACACCGGCAGGGCCATCTGCCCCGGCTCGAGCTTGCTCAGGTCGAACTCGACCGGTGCGCCTTCGGCCCGGGCGCGCTCGGAGGGGCTCCACGACTCGATGAAGGGTATGGCCGCGAACACCGTGCCCACCGCTCCGGTCGCGATCGTGGCCCGGGTGAGGAACTTGCGCCGGCTCAGGTCGACATCCTCACCGGCCGCGACTGCGTGCTCCGCCATCTCACCCATCTCCCGCGTTGCCTGACCGCCCGCCGCAGCATCGTTCGCGCAGCGCTGCCGCGCGGACTTGAGGCCTCAAGCAGTTTCGTACCTTGCGGGGGGCGGCGCATTATACACAAACGAACACCCCCTTCCGGCGCGCCACGGCGGCGCGCACGCAAGATTTGCGGCGGAGTTTAGTGATGCTCGAACGCTTAGGGTCCGGCCTGACCTTCGTGGCCGGATCGGTCGTTGGGGGACTCGCCCTGGCATTCCTGATCGTGGCAACGCACCCGGATCTCATCGGCCGCGCGCCCCCACCCGCGCCTTCCACGGCAGCTGCGGCCCCGCTGGCGCCGGAGGCGCCGCGCACCGAGGCAGCTCCTGCGCGCGTCACCTATGCAGCCGCGGTGCAGCGCGCCGCGCCCGCGGTCGTCAACGTATATACCGCCCGGGTGGTGACCGAGCGGCTGGCCCCGTCGCTCGGGGAGCTGTTCGGGGAGTTCCTGCCGCGCTATCGCCAGCGAATCGAGCGCACGCTGGGCTCGGGCGTGATCGTCGATGCGAACGGCCACATCGTCACCAACCACCATGTCATCGCCAACGCCGACTCCATCCGCGTGCAGCTCGCCGACGGCCGCGTCGCGGACGCGCACATCGTGGGCAGCGACCCCGATACCGATCTCGCGGTGCTCAAGATCGAGCTTGCCTCGCTCCCGGTGGCGCCCCTCGGACACTCCGATCAGCTACGGGTGGGCGACATCGTGCTGGCGATCGGCAACCCGCTCGGGCTCTCGCAGACCGTCACCCACGGGATCGTGAGCGCGGTCAGCCGCGCGCAGCTCGGCATCGCGCCGCTCGAGGACTTCATCCAGACCGATGCGCCGATCAATCGCGGCAACTCGGGCGGCGCGCTGGTCGACTCGAGCGGCGCACTCGTCGGGATCAACACCGCGATGGTCGCCAAGAGCCTCGGCGTCGAGGGCATCGGCTTCGCCATCCCCGTGAACATGGTGCGCGGCGTGTTGAGCGACATCGTGGCGCACGGCCGGGTGATCCGCGGCTGGATCGGGATCGTGCCCGAGGATCTCTCGGACGAGCAGGCGCAGCGGCTCGGGCTGGCGCGGGGGGGCGTCGTGATCGCCAACCTGTACGTGGGCAGCCCCGCGCAGCAGGCCGGCCTGCAACCCGGGGACCTGCTGCAAGCGATCGACGGCGCGGATCTGCGCGGCGCGCAGGACGCCCTCGGACGCATCGCGCTTCGCAAGCCCGGCTCCACCGTGAAGCTGCGCGGACTGCGCGGCCGGCGCGAGTTCGAGGTCCAGGCGCACGTCGGCGAGCGCCCGCGCACTTAGGTGACCGCGGCCATGACGACCCTGGCCACGCGCCGCTTCGACTCACGAGCCGCGCTCGATCAGGCGCTCGAGGAGCGGCTCGCCGCGGCGATCACCGCGCCGGGCGCCGCAAGGCCCGCCGTCATGCTCTCGGGGGGCACGACCCCGCTGCCCGCGTACCGCGCCCTGGGCACCCGCAGTCTTGCTCGCAACGACCAGCTGCACATTCTGTTCTCCGACGAGCGTTACGTGCCGGCGGACTCGCCGGCGAGCAACTACCTCCAGTCGCAGCCCCTGCTGCAGGCGCTCGCGCTGCCGCAGAGCGCCGTGCTGCGCGTGCGCACCGAGCTCACCCTCGAGGAAGCCGCCGACGATTACGAGCGGCGCCTCGCCGCGCTGCTGGCCGCCGGCGCAGTCATTCGCCCGGGGCTGCTCGGGCTGGGCGCCGACGGCCACACCGCCTCGCTCTTCAGCGCGGCGGATCTCGAGCGCGCGCGCGGCCGTCTCGCGATACCCGTGCTGCGCCCTGACGGGATGTCCGCGGTCAGCGTGACGCCCGCCTTCCTCGCGCGGGTGAGCGAGCCGCTGTTCGTGGTCGCCGGGAGCGGAAAGCGCGAGGCGGTGCGCGCGCTGCTCGCGCAGGATCCGCAGCTCACCGCCTGGCGCGCCGTCCAGGGATGCGCGAGCGTGGAGCTGTGGATGGACTTGGCGGCAGAGCAGCCGCCGCTGGGCTAACGTTGGGCCATGGAGAACCCGCGCACAGCCGCGCAGATGGTGCGCGAGGCCGAAAGGCTCGAGGGGCTTGGCCGGCTCGCCGATGCCGAGGCGGTCTACCAGCGCGTGCTCGCCCGCTGGCCCGATCTCCCGGACTGCTGGTACAACCTCGGGCTCGTGCAGCGCAGGCTGCGGCGCTTCGACGCAGCGCTCGCTTCCTACGGCCAGGCGCTCGCGCGCGGGGTGGCGCGGCCCGAGGAAGTTCATCTCAACCGCGGGGTGATCTTTGCCGACTGCCTGCGCCAGGACGCCGCGGCGGAAAGCGAGCTGCGCTCGGCGCTGGCGCTCAATCC
>JBOIAH010000524.1:0-3041 GCA_050739055.1 Steroidobacteraceae bacterium
ACCATCGGGGATCTGCAGGCGCGTCCGGTCGAAGCGCACCGCGACTCGAAGGCGAGCCCGAGCGTCGAGAAGGCCATGGAGAACTACCGCCGGTTTCTGCAGCTGCAGAACACCGATCCGCGCCTGCGCGCGGAGGCCCTGCGGCGTCTGGGCGATCTGAATCTCGACGCCGGAGAATTGCAGAGCATGGCGCAGGAGGTTACGGCGCAGGACCTTCAGGGTGCGGAAGCGATCCGCCTGTACTCGACGCTGCTGAAGGCCTACCCGGACTACGCGCGCAACGACCAGGTGCTCTACCAGCTGGCGCGCGCCTACGAAATCACCGGCCAGGCGGAGCCTGCGCTCGGCACGCTCGATCGGATCGTGCAGCGCTATCCGGACACGCCGCAGCTTGCCGAGGTGCAGTTCCGGCGCGGCGAGCTGCTGTTCTCCGCCAAGCGCTACCCGGAGGCCGAACGCGCTTACGCGGCGGTGATGGCGCGCGGCGCCGCTTCCGGCTTCTACCAGCAGAGTCTCTACAAGCACGGCTGGTCGCTGTTCAAGGAGTCGCGCACCGAGGAGAGCCTGCCGTCGTTCGGCGCGGTCCTCGACCACGAGCTCGGCGGCGCCGGCGCCGGTCGGTTCGTGCCGCTCGACAGCCTCAAGCGGGCCGACCGCGAGCTGGTCGAGGACACGCTGCGCGTCATGAGCATCACCTTCTCCTACAACGACGGCGCCGCCTCGCTCGAACAGTACCTGCAGCGCCGCGGCGGGCGGCCCTACGAGTATCTGCTCTACCAGCGGCTCGGGGACTTGTACGTCGACAAGCAGCGCTACCAGGATGCCGCGAGCACCTACCGCGCGTACGTGGCGCGCGATCCGTACAGCGACCAGGCGCCGAATCTCGCCATGGCCGCGATCGAGGCCTATGGCAAGGGCGGTTTCAGCCGGCTGGTGCTCGACGGCAAGCACGAGTTCGTGGAGCGTTACAACTTCGATTCCCCGTACTGGAAGAGCCGCAGCCGCGCGGACAACCCGCGGGTGATCGCCGAGCTGAAAACCAACCTCAGGGACGTGGCGACCTACTTCCATGCGAGCGCGCAGAAGTCCGGTCACCTCGAGGATTATCAGGAAGCGGCCCGCTGGTACCGCTCGTACCTGAAGTCTTTCCCGGAAGACGTGGATTCGGCCGCGACCAACTACCTGCTCGCGGAGGCTCTGTTCGCGGGTCACCAGTACGCGGATGCCGCCACCGAGTACGAGCACACCGCCTACGGTTATCCCAGGAATGACAAGTCGGCCACCGCGGCCTACGCCGCGCTGGTCGCTTACCAGAAGGCAGAGGAGGGGCTCAGCGGCGCCGGCAAGGACGCCTGGCACAAGCGTGCCACGGACGCCGGCATCAAGTTCGCACAAACCTTCCCCGAGCACCCCGACAGCGCCGGTGTCCTGACCCGCGCGGACGAGGAGCTGTTCGCCGCTGGGGACCGTGCGCGCGCCATGAGCGTCGCCGAGTCGATCCTCGCGCGAGTGCCACCGGTCGATACCGCCAAGCAGCGCATCGCCTGGACGATCATCGCGCAGTCGCATTTCGACCAGGGCGAGTTCGCCCGCGCCGAACCCGCCTTCGTGCAGGCGCGCGCCCTCGCCGGCGCGGATGACAAGATGCGCACCGATCTCACCGAACGGCTCGCCGCGTCGGTGTACAAGCAGGGCGAGGCCAGGCAGAAGGCCGGGGATGCGAGCGGGGCGGTCGAGGACTACCTGCGCGTCGCGCAGGTAGCGCCCGAGTCGAAGATCGTCGCCAATGCGCAATACGACGCTGCGGCGCAGCTCATCACCCTCAAGAGCTGGGATCGCGCCATCGGCGTACTCGAGGATTTCCGGCGGAAATTCCCTTCAAGTCCGTTATCCGCCGAAGTGACCCACAAGCTCGCCGTGGCCTACGGCGAGGCCAACCGCCCCGGGGAGGCTGCCGCGGAGTTCGAGCGTATCGCCGCGAGCCCCACCGAGCAGCCCGGCGTGCAGCGCGAGGCGCTCATGCAGTCCGCCGACCTGTATGCGAAAGCCGGCAACACTCCCAAGGCGGTGACCATGCTCGAGAAGTTCGTCGCCACCAATCCGACACCGGTGGCGGATGCGGAAGAAGCGCGGCAGCGCCTCGCAGACTACGCGGCCAGGGGCGGGGATACCGGCCGGCGCGATTTCTGGTACCGCAAGATCATCGACGCCGACGCGCAGGCGGGAGCGCAGCGCACCGACCGCACCCACTTCCTGGCGGCGAAGGCGCAACTTGCTCTTGCCGCACCCGCGCGCGATGAGTTCCGCGCGGTGCGTCTGACGCTGCCGCTGAAGAAGAGCCTGGTGGCCAAGCGCCGCGCGCTCGAGGCGGCGATGGACGGCTACCGGCAGGCGGCGGACTACCAGGTCGCGGAAGTGACCACGGCGGCGACCTACGAGATGGCCGAGCTGTACCGCACGCTCGCACACGACCTGATGAATTCCGAGCGCCCGACGAATCTCAAGGGCGATGCGCTCGACGAATACAACTCGCTGCTGGAGGAGCAGGTGTTTCCGTTCGAGGAGCAGGCGATCAAGGCGCACGAACTGAACGCCGCGCGCGCCAAGGACGGGCTGTATGACGACTGGGTGCGCAAGAGCTTCGCGTCGCTCGCCGAGCTCAAGCCTGCGCGCTACGGCAAGACGGAGCTGACCCAGGATGTCGTCGCGAGCCTGCAGTAAGCGCGCGGCCCGCGCAGGGCCCACGGCGCGAGTCGCCGCGGCGGCGCTGGCCCGGCAGCTGCTCGCCCGATTCGGGATCGAGGTACGCAGCCACATCTTCGTGCTTGGCCACGAACGGGTCGCCGACCCGCTGTCGGTCACCTTTGCGCAGGTGGCGGCCATCCCCGCCGACTCGCCGTTGCGCTGCGTCGACCCGGTGGTCGAGGCGCGCATGGTCGCCGCCATCGACGCCGCCCGCGAGGCCGGCGACACACTGGGCGGCGCCTTCGAGGTGATCGCCACCGGCGTCCCGGTCGGCCTCGGCAGCCACGTGCAGTGGG
>JBOIAH010000525.1:0-5699 GCA_050739055.1 Steroidobacteraceae bacterium
GCCGGACACGGCGCGGCCCGCGCCAGCGCCGCTGCCGGGGCTGCACCGCAGCGCCGCTACGAGACCGTCACCCGCTGGGAGGATTTCGCGCGCTGGCTCGCGGCGCTTGCCGCAGCGCCGCTGTTCGCCTTCGACACCGAGACCACCAGCCTCGAATACATGCGCGCCGAGATCGTCGGCGTGTCTTTCTGCATCGAGCCGGGAGTGGCCGCCTACGTGCCGCTGCGCCACCTCTATGCGGGGGCCCCCGAGCAGCTCGATCGCGAGCGGGTGCTCGCGGCGCTCAAGCCCATCCTCGAGGACGAGACGCGCGGCAAGGTCGGGCACAACCTCAAGTACGACGCCCACGTGCTGGCGAACGCCGGCATCGCGCTCGCCGGTATGCGCTTCGACACCATGCTCGAGTCCTACGTGTGGAACAGCGTCGCCACCAACCACGACCTGGACTCGGATGCGCAGCGCTACCTGGGGCTGCGCACCATCACCTTCGAGGACGTCGCCGGCAAGGGCGCCCGGCAGATCAGCTTCGAGCAGGTGCCGGTGGACAAGGCGAGCGAGTATGCCGCCGAGGATGCCGACGTCACGCTGCGCCTGCACCGGGCGCTATGGCCGCAGCTGCAGGCCGTGCCGGCGCTCGCGCGCCTGTACCAGGATTGCGAGCAGCCGCTCATTCCCGTGCTGCTTGCCATGGAGCACCACGGGGTGCTCATCGATCGCGAGCAACTGCGCGCGCAGAGCCGCGAGTTCGCCCGCCAGCTTCAGGAGCTGCTGCTGCAGGCGCACCGCGAGGCGGGCCACGAATTCAACCTCGAGTCTCCGAAGCAGCTGCAGCAGATCCTGTTCGAGAGATTGCAGCTGCCGGTGCGGCGCAAGACCCCGACGGGCCAGCCGTCCACCGCCGAGGATGTACTGGAGGAGCTCGCCGAGAGCTACCCGCTGCCGCGCATCGTGCTCGAGTACCGCGCGCTCGCGAAGCTCAAGTCCACCTACACCGACAAGCTCCCCGAGCAGGTAAACGAGCGCACCGGGCGCATTCACACCAACTACGCGCAGGCGGTCGCGGCCACCGGACGGCTGTCCTCGGTCGATCCGAACCTGCAGAACATCCCGGTGCGCCGGCCCGAAGGGCGCCGCATCCGCCAGGCCTTCATCGCTCCGCCGGGGTGCGTGCTGCTGGCGGCGGACTACTCGCAGATCGAGCTGCACATCATGGCGCACCTGTCGGGCGATGAGAGTCTGCGCGAGGCCTTCGCCGCGGATCGCGACGTGCACCGGGCGACCGCCGCGGAGGTGTTCGGCGTCAGCCCGGAAGAGGTCACCGCCGAGCACCGGCGCACCGCCAAGGTCATTAACTTCGGCCTGATTTACGGCATGTCGCCCTTCGGCCTGGCGCGCAATCTCGGTATCGAGCGCGGCGCCGCGCAGCAGTACGTGGAGCGCTACTTCCAGCGCTATCCGGGCGTGAAGCGCTTCATGGACGACACGCGCGCGCAGGCGCGCCAGCTGGGCTACGTCGAGACGGTATTCGGCCGGCGCCTGTACCTGCCCGACATCCGCTCCGGCAACGCGCAGCTGCGCCAGTATGCCGAGCGCAGCGCGATCAATGCGCCGATGCAGGGCACGGCGGCCGACATCATCAAGCGCGCCATGATCGCGGTCGATGCGTGGTGCCGGCGCGCGGACTCCCCGGCGCGGCTCATCATGCAGGTGCATGACGAGCTGGTGCTGGAAGTGCGCAACGACGCCGTGGACGAGGTGACCGACGCGGTGCGCGGCTTCATGGTGAACGCCGCCTCTTTGAGCGTGCCGTTGCGGGTCGACGTGGGCTCCGGAGCCAACTGGGATGAGGCACACTGAACTGTCGCCGTCGGGCTACAGTCAACGGTATCGCCGGAATTGTGTTAGGGATGCCGGCCCAGGAAAGATCCACGAGGCCCCATCATGCGAAAACTTCTGCTCCTCATCGTTCTGGCGCTCGGCGCGGGCGCCGCCCAGGCCGACAACGGCGTAGTGTACGTCGGCGCCGGCCTCTCCCGGGACAAGCTCAGCGATATCGGCAACAGCGGCCTGAGCTTTTCGAACCTCGACAACACGTCCTGGAAGGCGTTCGCCGGCTTGCGCCCGATCAGCCTGTTCGCGGTCGAGGCGGACTACCTGAATCTCGGCAGCCGCAGCAGCAGCTTCGTTAGCCAGGCCGGGATCTGCGTCGTGGGCGGCTGCACTGGCACGTCGCACTCGGACGCCAGGGCGTTTGCCGGTTACGCCGTCGGCTTCCTGACGATCCCGGTGCCGTTCCTGGACGTGTTCGGCAAGGCGGGGCTCGCGCGCTGGCAGCTCAGCGGCAGCAGTTCGGTGCCCGGTGGCGCGCTGTTCCGCTTCTCGGACAACGGCACCGAGTTCGCGTGGGGCGTCGGGACTCAGGTTCACGTCGGCAACATCGGCGGGCGGCTGGAATACGAGCGCTTCAGCGTCCCGCACACCAGCGGTGCACACGTCGTCTCCCTCAGCGCGTACCTCAACCTCCTGTAGGCTTCGAAGGCCACTGTGTGGCGCAGGCGATACAGGTCATTCAGCAAATTCATGATTTGAAAAGATTTTTTTTCTGAACCGGCGCGGAACTCGAGGGGAGCCCGCGTATCTAATCCCTCGAGTGCATTGTCACTCCCCGCTTCCCTCCCTGAGCGGGTATTGACCCGGTTCAAGAGACCTGTGCCGGGTTGGTCTGACCCGGCGGCTTCAAGCCGCCGGGTTTTTTAATGCCTGCGAGCCATGGCCGGGGGCGCGCCTCAGACAAGCCAGGCCGCGAGCGTCTCCTGCGCCTCCCCCACCCCGATCCCCCTCAGGGCCGAGAAGAGCTGCACCGTAGCCTCACCGGCAAGCCGTTCCGCCGCCGCGCGCAGCGCGCGGGCCGCCTCACTGGCGCTGAGCTTGTCCGCCTTGGACAACAGCACGTGGAGGCGATGCGGTGAAGCCCAGGCGAGCAGCCCCTCGTCGCCGGCGCTGATGCCGCGGCGCGCATCGACGATGACGAACAGGCCGCGCAGACATGCCCGCGCCTGCAGCGCGTCGATCAGCGGCCGCCACGCGCGGCGCTCGGCTTCGGGCGCGCTCGCATAGCCGTATCCCGGCAGATCCACCAGGCGGCGCATCGGGGAGAGCTCAAAGAAGTTCAGCAGGCGCGTGCGCCCGGGCGCCTTGCTGGTGCGAGCCAGGCCGTGGCGCTGGGCGATGGCATTGATGGCGCTCGACTTGCCGGCGTTGGAGCGGCCGGCGAAAGCAACCTCGGCGCCGGCATCGGGTGGAAACTGCCCCGGCGCGGCGGCGCTCACCAGAAAGCGCGCCTGCTGAAAGCGGCTCATTCCCGCGAGACGAACCGGGCTCGCACGCTCGTAGTGTACAATCGCCGCGCCCGCTCGCGGGACCAGTCCGGAAAGATGGAGATGCCGCAGACCCTCAGAGTCGGTTGGGTGGGGCTCGCCGCTATGGCGCTTGCCATTTCGGTGACCTGCGCTCAGGCACCGCCGAACCCGCCCCCCGCGACACCCGCCAAGCCCGCCGCAGCACCCGCCCCGGCCGCGAAGCCGGCCGCGCCGCCGCTGCCGTTCACCACCGGCAAGGTGACCGATGGCACAGCCAAGGCCGCAGTGTGCTCTGCCTGTCACGGCCCGAACGGCAACAGCACCAACCCCGCGTGGCCACGGCTCGCCGGGCAGAACGCGGTGTACGTCGCCGAGCAGCTGCGGCTGTTCCGCTCCGGCGTGCGCAACAACCCCATCATGCGGCCCCTCGCCGCGTCCCTGAGTGATCAGGACATCAGCGATCTCGCAGTGTACTTCGAGGCGCAGACGCCGACGGGAGGGGAGGCGGACCCGTCCTACTGGCAGGCGGGCGAGGCGCTGTACCTGCGCGGCGATCGCGCGCGCGACGTGCCCGCCTGCGTTGCCTGCCACGGGCCGGACGGCCGCGGGAATCTCGCCGCCGGGTACCCGGCGCTGCAGGCGCAGCAGTCGGTGTACCTGGTCAAGCAACTCAGCGACTACGCGAACGGCTCGCGCTACACCGGCCCAAAACCCGCCCAGGCGAGCCGCAACGGGGTGATGATGCTCACGCTCGCCAAGCGACTCACGCCCGAAGAGATCCGCGACGTGGCCTCCTACCTGCAGGGTATGCGCTGACTTTGAGCAAGGACCGCCGATGACCCGATCGCTCGCTCCGACTGTGTTGCTGGCCCTGTGTCTCTCGGCCTGCACCCGTCAGGTTCCGCCGACGCCGCCTGCGGCCCCGGCCGCGCCCCCGGCCGTCACTCAGCCCGCCGCGCCGGCTCCCGCGGTGCCCAGCGCCGCAGTGCCCACGCAGAGTCAGGTCGAGCAGGCGACCCGCGCGCAGGAATCGGGGGACGGCGCGGCGAACGAGCACCCGGCAAGCTCGGACGCGTCGCTCGAGCGCATGGCGGCTCTGCCGCCGCAGGCGCAGCTGCCGGGCGGGCGCTGGGAGCCCGGCGTCAACTACAACCCCCTGGTGCCGGCGCAGCCGACCAGCGTCCCTCCCGGCCAGGTGGAGGTGCTCGAGGTCATGTGGCTCGGTTGCCCGCATTGCTATGCGCTCGAGCCGTACCTCAGGGCCTGGTTCAAGACCAAACCCGCGTACGTGACGCTGGTGCGCGTGCCGGTGATCTGGGGTCCGGTGCACCGCGCGCACGCACACCTCTTCTACACGCTGCAGGGGCTGGGCCGCCCGGACCTCATCGACAAGGCGTTCGACACGATCCAGCAACGGCAATCGTCGCTGGTGGCGACCAGCGAGAACGACTCCTTCAACATGCAGCAGGCGTGGGCCGGGCAGCAGGGCATCGGCGCCGATGACTTCAAGAACGCCTACAACTCCTTCAGTGTGAACTCCGACATGCAGCGCGCCGAGGAGATCACCCAGCGCTATCACATCGAAACGGTGCCGTTCATCGTCGTCAACGGCAAGTACACGACCGACGTGGGCAAGGCCGGCAGCCCCGCGAGGCTCATCGAGCTCATCGACGACCTGGCGGCGTCCGAGCATCGGCCCTAGAATCGAACTCTCATGTCTTTTCGCGCTGCGACGCGCGGCTGCGCTACCAGGACGCTCGGGGCGGGATCGCTCACGGCAACCGCCTATCGCACGGACAGCTATTTCCGCACGGACAACACCGACACGCCTGCGGGCGCAACGCCACGCACCTCAGAGTTTGTTCAGAACTACGTCAGGCGATCGCGAGCCACACGGCCATCGCGCGACCGACACGTAGCATGACGTCATCCTCAAGCCGACCGATCGCAGCACCCACTTTCTCCCGTGGCACGCTGATGATCTTGTCGACCATGATCTGCGATACACGAGTGAGGCCATTTCGCCGGCTGGGATCAATCGTCATGCGGAATAGCGGTGCGTCGACCAGTGTGCTCGTCAGAGGCAGAAGCGTTACACTGTTGTGAGTGGTATTGAAAAGATCCGCCTGGACGACCAGCGCCGGACGAGGCTTCCCGTAGTCGCCTGGTACGGCGACCGTCACGACGTCGCCGCGCCTCAGGTCCATCCGTCAACCGCGCCGGCCGCGCCAAGCAGCAGCTCGTTGACCACGCGTTGCCTGGCCGCCGAGGCCAGGCGCGATTGGCGCCGACATTCCCTGATGAATTCGGGCGACCTGGTGTCCGGAACCCAAAGACTGA
>JBOIAH010000526.1:0-1206 GCA_050739055.1 Steroidobacteraceae bacterium
CCGAGCAGCGATTTCTGCCAGAGGATCGCACCGCTGTCCGCGCCGAAGGCGTAGACGGTGTCGTTCTCGGTTGCCACGAATACGACGTTGTGCGTTGCGCCCGTGATGGCGAGGGCCGAGAGGTACAGCGGCTGCGCATCGACCTTGCCGTCAGTCGCCAGCACGCGCAGCTTGCCGAAGGTCGCGGAATTCACGTTGGCGGGTGTGAGAGTCGATTCGGTCAGATTCTGCCCGCTGCGGGCGAGGTCATTCTTGTAGGTGACCACGTCCGTACCCTGCGCCGGCGTCGCCGACACGGTGAGGCTGGCGTTGGCGCTGCGGGTGCTGCCGGCGGAATTGCTGATCACAACCGCGAAGGTCGCCCCGCTGTCGGCGGTGGTTTCGGCCGGCGTCGTATAACTCGTCGCGGTCGCAGCGCCGATGGGAGTGCCATTCTTCTGCCACTGGTAGGTGAGCGGCGCGCTGCCGCTCGCCACGACGGTAAAGGTCGCGGTCTGTCCGGTGTTGATGCTTTGACTCGCGGGCTGGGTGGTGATCGAGGGCGCGAACGGCATGGGACCGGGCGGTGGTGCCGGCCCCCCCGAGCCGCTCCCCCCGCAGCCGCTCAGCGCGGCGCTGGCCAGCAGGACCGACAAGACCGACGTGAGACCTGCACGCATCGGGTCAACATCGCAGGGCCTGCCCGTCCTGGCAAACCGTCGGCGTTGGGCGACGCAAGATGTTGAAAAGCAGGGGGCCGTCGCCCGCAAACCCGCGCTGGTGCCCGGAGAGGGAATCGAACCCACACTCTGTCGCCAGAACCGGATTTTGAGTCCGGCGCGTCTACCAGTTCCGCCATCCGGGCGCGGGATGCGGAAAGTATAGGGTCAGGCGCGACCTTTTGCCCGCCTCGCGCATCTAAGTAAGCCGTGACCAGGCTGGTAGAAATCACGGTGCCTGATGAGGTGCGGGCCCGGGCCTGCGCCGGGGATGATGCCGCGCGGCAGGCGATCTACGCAGCCGTGGCGCAGCCGACTTTCGCCGTGATCCACCGCCTGATCGGCGATCGCACCGCCGCAGAGGACGTGTTCCAGGACACCCTGATGATCTTCTTCGAGCGCTTGCCCCAGTTCCGGCAGGAGGCGCCGCTGGGGGCCTGGCTGCGACAGATCGCCGTCTCCCGCTGTCTCATGCAGCTGCGCTCGCCCTGGCAGCGCGCGCGACTAT
>JBOIAH010000527.1:0-1161 GCA_050739055.1 Steroidobacteraceae bacterium
ACACTTGCCCCGGTCCCAGAAGGTGATGCCCCACGCATCCGCGGGGTCGACACGGCGCTGGGGTACGAGCGCCGGCAGCGCGGAGAACGGCTGGGTGGGTGAGGCCTGCTCGCCGGGCACGAGGCTCTTCGGCACCGCCCGCTCGCTCACCGGAAAGAGCGCCTGACCGCGGGTGCGCTCGAACACATACAACATTCCGGTCCTGGTTGCCTCGATGACCGCCGGCACCGGGGCTCCCTGCACCTCGATGTCCCCCAGCACCGGCTGGGCCGCGAGGTCGTAGTCCCACAGGTCATGGTGGATGAGCTGCTGGTGCCAGACGGGCTTGCCGGTGCGCGCATCGAGCGCCAGCAACGAGTCCGCGAAGCGGTTGCTCCCTAAGCGCGTGCCGCCGTAGAAGTCAGGGCTCGCCGAACCGGTCGGCACCAGCACCAGGCCGTGCTCCTCGTCCACGGACATGACGCCCCAGGCGTTGCCCGCGCCGGTGCCGGCCGCCTGCGCCGGGTTCCATTCCCCGGCCGCGGGATGGGACGGCGAATCCGGCAGCGGATCGAACGACCAGAGCAGCGCGCCGCTCAGCGCGTCGAAACCGCGGATGACGCCGCGCTCGACGTCCGCGGCGCGGTTGTCGCCGATCGAGGAGCCCACGATCACGACGTTGGCGTAGATCGCAGGGGGCGAGGTGACGAGGTATGCGAAGGCGTCGCGGATGCTCACGCCGCGGGTCAGGTCCACCTGTCCGCGGTCGCCGAAGTTCGCGCAGGGTCGCCCGGTGTCGGCATCGAGCGCCAGCAGACGCGCGTCGAGGGTTCCGGTGAATACCCGCCGCGCGCACGCCCCCGTCTGCCGCGGGTCGGTGCTCGCCCAGACACTCACGCCCCGCGAAGTGACTTGCGCATAGCGGCGCGCGCGGTCGATGCGCGGATCGAAGCGCCAGCGCTGCTGACCCGTCGCCGGGTCCAGCGCGATCACGATGTTGGTGGGTGTCTCGACATACAGCAGGCCAAACGCCAGCACCGGCGTCGCCTCGAAGGCGAGGCGGCGGGCTTGCGCGAACCCCGCTCCCAACTCTCCCGTGCGGTAGGTCCAGGCGACCGTGAGGCGCGCAACGTTGCCGCGGTTGATCTGGTCGAGGCTCGAGAAGCGCTGACCGAACAGGTC
>JBOIAH010000528.1:0-11085 GCA_050739055.1 Steroidobacteraceae bacterium
ACCACGATCGGCTGCACCACGCCCTGGGACTTGATGGAGTCGGCCAGCTCGGCAAGCGTCTCGGCACGCATGTCGGTGCGCGGCTGATAGCGCCCGCGCTGCAGCAGATCGAGCGGCAGCTTGGTCAGCTCTTCTCCGGGGGGCGGCGCGGCCGGGGCACGCGCCACCGCCTGTCCGAGCAGATCCGCCAGCCCCCTGCCGAGCGTGGGTCTTCTCATGCATGCTCCCCCTGTGCGGGCGCGCCGGCCGAGCCCTTGCCCGTGCCAGCGTGCGCGGCATCGCCCGCTGCGGCCGGCCTTTGCCGTACGGACGTGCCTTCCTCCTCGCGCCGGATCATCTCCCCGGCGAGGGCCAGGTAGGCGAGCGCGCCGCGGGATTCCTTGTCGTGAAACAGCGCCGGCTTGCCGAAAGAGGGCGCTTCAGCGAGGCGGATGTTGCGCGGAATCACGGTGCGGAACACCTTGTCGCCGAAGTGAGTGATGAGCTGGCTGCTCACGTCGTTGCAGAGGTTGTTGCGCGGGTCGAACATGGTGCGCAGCATCCCCTCGATCGTCAGGTTGGCATTGGCGGCGTCGCGGATCTGTTCGATGGTCGCGAGCAGCGCCGATAGTCCCTCGAGCGCGTAGTACTCGCACTGCATGGGGATGAGCACGCTGTCCGCGGCGACCAGTGCGTTCACCGTGAGCATGTTGAGGGCCGGCGGGCAGTCGATCAGGATGACGTCGAAGGCATCGCGCTTAGGTTGGAGGGCGTGGCGCAGCTTGGTCTCGCGGCCGATGGGCAGCGTCAGCAGCCGCACTTCCGCCGCGGTGAGATCCTGGTTGGCCGGCAGCAGGGTGAAGCCCGCATCCGGGACCGGCACCAGCGCCGCGGCCAGATCCGACTCCCCGAGCAGCACCTCACAGGTGGTGCGCTCGGCCTGCGACTTGTCGACGCCGCTGCCCATGGTGGCGTTGCCCTGCGGGTCGAGGTCCAGGAGCAGTACGCTGCGGCGGGTGGCGGCCAGCGAAGCGGCGAGATTGACCGCCGTGGTGGTCTTGCCGACGCCGCCCTTCTGGTTCGCGATGGCGATGACCCGCTTCATGGGCGACAGTGTACTTCACTGCCGCATTCGGGCTTCACTGGCCTTCAGGCCACCAGTTGCCGGGAGTCGCGCCCGAGCCGAGCGCGGGCCATCTGGTCCGCGATCTCGTTGGTGGTGCGCTCTTCACGGCGCGAGCGCTCGAAAATCTCGGTGAGCCGCGCCGGGATCCCCTGGATGTCCGCGACGACCTGGGCCTCGGTGCCGCCGTAGTACTCGCGCGCCACGCTGATGATGCCGCCGGCGTTGATGACATAGTCAGGCGCGTACAGCACGCCGGCCGCCCGCAGGGCCTCGCCGTCCTGACCCTGCGCCAGCTGGTTGTTGGCAGCGCCGGCGATCACCCGCGCACTGAGCCGCGCGATCGAGTCCCCGTTGAGCACCGCGCCGAGCGCACACGGCGCGAGCACGTCGGCTTGCGCCGCCAGTATCTCGTCGGGGCCGAGGCGCGCGGCCCGGAACTCGTCGCACACGCGCTCGACGGCCGCGGCACGCACGTCCGCGACCTGCAACTGCGCGCCGTCGGCCGCCAGCAGGCCGCACAGGTGATAGCCGACCCCGCCCGCACCCTGTACCGCGACCGCGACGCCCTCGAGATCGCCCCGGCCGAGCTTGAACTTCACGGCCGCCTTGATGCCCAGATGTACTCCGAGGGCGGTCTTCGGCCCCGGATCGCCGCCGGCCTCTCCGGGGCAGCGTCCGAGTCCGGAAACGTACCGGGTTACGCGCGCAACGTGACTCATGTCGGTGATCGTCGTGCCCACGTCCTCGGCGGTGACGTACCGGCCGCGCAGCGAATCGACGATCCGCCCAAAGGCGGCGAACAGCTCGGGCGTCTTGGCCGAGCGCGAGTCCCCGATGATGACTGCCTTGCCGCCGCCGAACGGCAGTCCCGCCATGGCGTTCTTGTAGCTCATGCCACGCGACAGGCGCAGCGCATCCGCCAGCGCCTCGGCGGTCGTGGCGTACGGCCACATGCGGCAGCCGCCTGCGGCGGGGCCGAGAGCCGTGGAGTGGATCGCAATGATGGCGCGCAGGCCTGTCGCTGCGTCGTGACCGAAGAGCACCAGCTCGTGGCCGTCGAATTCGCGCATGTCGAAGATTTCCATGAAGGTCAGCGTACTCACGTTCCGTGCAAGGAATGTCATAGAAGTTGCTAATAATGCGTAGTCAGTGAATTATATGATTCATATATTCATATTTTTATGAGATGAATAATGCAACCTGAGCTTGACCGTGGTGACCTGCGTATCCTGGACGTGCTCCAGGAGCATGGTGATCTTTCCGCCGCCGACCTTGCCGAGCGGTTAGGGATGAGCGCCTCCACCTGCTGGCGGCGCATGAGCCGCCTCACCGAGCTCGGCGTGATCAGGCGCCGGGTGGCGCTGCTCGAGCGCGAAAAAGTGGGGCTCACCGTCATGGTGTTCTCGCACGTGAAAGTCGCAGGGCACGGTCGCGATGCGCTGCTGAAATTCGAGCAGGCGGTGCGGGGGCACCCGGAAATCCTCGAGTGCTACACGCTCATGGGCGAGACGGACTTCCTGCTGCGCATCGTGTGCCGCGACATCAAGGCGTACGAAGCGTTCTTCCTCGACCACCTGTCGCGTTTCCCGGGGGTGCAGTCCGTCAACTCCTCGATCGCGCTGGCGGTGATAAAGGAGACGACTTGCCTGCCACTGCAACTGCCCTGAGCAAACCTGGAGGTTGCGCGCGCTGGGACTCGCAGTGCCGGGGCTGCAACTAGCGCGCGAGCACGATGACGCAGCGCGCCTCGGCAAGCCCTGGAATCTCGAGCGTGCGCGCGCGCTCCACCCGCCACGGGGCGGGCAGCTCCTGCAGCTCCTGCTCCGGCCACCTGCCCTTCATGGCGAGCACGCGGCTCTCGGGTCCGCACAGCGGCGTCACTTTCTCGAGCAGGCCCGCAAGGGGAGCGAACGCACGCGCGGTTACCGTGTCGAACGGCACGGCGGGTCTGAGCGTCTCGGCGCGCACCTGCAGCGCCGTGACGTTGCCAAGACCCAGGGTGCGTGCGGCGTGCGCGACGAAGCGGACTTTCTTGCCGCTCGAGTCGATGAGGGTGAAATGCCGCGACGGATTCACCAGCGCGAGCGGCAGGCCGGGAAACCCGGCGCCGGTGCCGACGTCGGCGATGCGCGCGCCGGCGAGATCGGGATGGACGCTCAGGCTGTCGAGCAGGTGGTGGGTGACCATCTCGGTACGCGCCGTGATGGCGGTGAGGTTGTAGGCCTGATTCCAGTGCGCCACCTCGTCCAGCAGCGCGAGCAGGCGCGCGGCGTCCGCTGCCGCGAGCGTCACCCCCAGGGTCGCGGCATCCCGCACCAGACGCTCGATCAGGCCCAAGACTCCAGCTCCTTGCGCGTTCTGCGGCGCGATTGATCATACTCGGGCACGGTAGGACTTAAGCGGCATGAGACTGCTGTTGGTGGAAGACGACCCCATGATCGGCGACGCCATCCGCGCGGGGCTCAAGCGCGATGGCTTCACCGTCGACTGGGTGCGCAACACGCAGGGCGCCGCGCAGGTGCTCGACAGCGGGCCCTTCGAGCTGCTGCTGCTCGACCTGGGTCTGCCGGGCGAGGACGGACTGCAGCTGCTCAAGGCGCTGCGCATCCGGGGTTCGGACCTGCCGGTTCTCATCATCACCGCCCGGGATGCGGTGGCGGACCGGGTCTCGGGGCTGGACGCCGGGGCGGACGACTATCTGGTCAAGCCGTTCGATCTCGGCGAGCTCGCGGCGCGCATCCGCGCACTGCTGCGGCGCAAGTCCGGGCGCACCGACCCGGTGCTGGAGCACCTCGGGGTGGTGCTCGACCCGGCCGCGCACCGTGTGACCCGGGACGGGGAGGAGGTGGCGCTCACGCCGCGCGAATTCGCGCTGCTGGGGCTGCTGATGGAGCGGCCGGGAACGATCCTGTCGCGCGCCCAGCTCGAGGAGCGGCTGTACGGCTGGGGCGAGGAGGTGGAGAGCAACGCCATCGAGGTACACATCCACGGCCTGCGCCGCAAGCTCGGCGCGCAGTTCATTCTCACGGTGCGCGGCGTCGGCTATCGCGTGAGGCCGGCGCCATGAGCTCGCTGCGCGCGCGGCTGCTCGCGTGGCTTCTCGGGGGCGTGCTGTTGGTCGGCGCCGCGGGCGGCTGGATGGTGTACCGCAACGCGCTGCGCGAGGCGGACGCCTTCTTCGACTACCACCTGCGCCAGACGGCGCTCATCCTGCGCGACCAGCCGGTCGAATACCTGCTGCTGCCGCAGATCGCGCCCAATGACGCGGCCTACGACTTCGTGGTGCAGGTGTGGACGCTCGATGGCGTGCGGGTGTACCTGTCGCGGCCGCACGCCGTGCTGCCGCAGATAACCACACTGGGCTTTGCGACCGTCACGACCCGCGAGGGGCGCTGGCGCGTATATGGCGTGCAGGCGTTGACCAAGGTCATCCAGGTCGCCCAACCGATGAGCGTACGCGAGCAGCGCGCGGCGGCGCTGGCGCTGCGCACGCTCGAACCCTTTGCGCTGCTGCTGCCGGTGCTCGCGCTGCTGATCTGGCTCGCGGTAGGTCACGCGCTTGAGCCCCTGCGGGGCCTCACCGATCTCGTGAAGGCACGCCGGGTGAATGCGCTCGAACCGCTTCCCGATGAGCACCTGCCCGACGAGGTGCAACCGCTGGTGGCGGCGCTGAACGAGCTGCTCGCACGGCTCGACTCGGCCCACGGGCGCGAGCGCGCGTTCATGGCCGATGCGGCCCACGAGCTGCGCACCCCGCTCACGGCGCTGCACCTGCAGATGGACGCGCTGGCGCGGGCGAGCGGCGAGGCCGAGCGCAGCATGGCCATGCAGCAGCTGTCGCAGGGCGTGCAGCGCGCGATCCGCCTGGTGGAACAGCTGCTGGCACTCGCCCGACAGGAGCCGCGCATCCCGCCGAAGCGCGTGCCGGTGGCGCTCGAGCCGCTGGCGCGCGAGATCATCGCCGAGCTCGTGCCGCTCGCCGATGCGCACCACAGCGACCTGGGGCTCGCGGCCGCGCGGCCCCTGACCGTGTCCGGCGATCCGGACGCGCTGCGCACGCTGCTGCGCAACCTCGTGGACAACGCGGTGCGCTACACGCACGACGGCGGGCGGGTCGACGTCGCGGTCGAGGATGGCGGCAGCGCGGCAGCGCCGCGCGCGCTGCTCACCGTGAGCGACTCGGGACCCGGCATTCCGCCCGAGGAGCGCGCGCGGGTGTTCGACCGCTTCTACCGCCGCGCCGGCACCACCCCGCCGGGCAGCGGACTGGGGCTCGCGATCGTGAAGGCGATCGCGGATGCGCACGGGGCGACGCTCGCACTCGATGCGGGAGCGGACGGGCGTGGGCTGCGGGTCAGCGTGTCGTTCCCCCCGAGTTGAAGAGCCGATCTGTGCGCCGGCAAAAGCCACGCCTTTTGCCGGCGTCTCTGAGCGCCCGCTGATCGGTTGGCCTGCCGAAAGCGCCGCCGGGCGCTTTCGGCCAATCAACTAATGCGCGAGCTTCTGCAGGAAGGTGGCCGCGGTCTGCAGGTAGGCGTCGTGGTTGGCCTTCTTGCTGAAGCCGTGCCCTTCGTCCCTGGCCACGAGATACCACACGTCCCCGCCCCCCGAGCGGACCCGCCACACCAGCTGCTCGGATTCGGACGCCGGCACGCGCGGGTCGTTCGCCCCCGCCACCACCAGCAGCGGCTTCCTGATGCGGCTTGCGTTGGTGAGCGGGGAGATGCGGTCGAGGAAGGCGCGCATCCGGGGATCGCGCTCGTCGCCGTACTCGGCGCGGCGCAGATCGCGCCGGTAAGGGGCGGTGTTTTGCAGGAAGGTGACGAAGTTGCTGATTCCCATCACGTCGATGCCGCCGCGCAGGCGATCGCCGTAGGTCACGAGCGAGGCGAGCGTCAGGTAGCCGCCGTAGGAGGTGCCCATCACTGCGACGTGCTCGCGATCGAACGCGGGCTGCGCGCCGATCCATACCAAGAGCGAGCCGATGTCGCGCACCGCGTCCTCGCGCAACTCGCCGTTGTCGAGCGCCTGGAAGCTCTTGCCGTAGCCGGATGAGCCGCGCACGTTGGGGGCGACCACCGCGTAGCCGAGCTCGTTCACCAGAAATTGCACGAACGGGTCCCAGACCGGCCGGTACTGCGATTCCGGCCCGCCGTGGATGCTGATCACGACCGGGCAGGGCGCGGCGCTGTGCGGCCGGTAGACCCAGGCCGAGAGCTGCCGCTGGTGGCCGGCCACGCGATCCCAGGTCGGGTAGCGGATGAGCTCCGGGGCGGCGAAGTTACGTACCTCGATCGGGCCGGCCTCGCTCTTCGTCCAGCGCTCGAGGCGTTCGTGCTCGAGATCGTAGACATACACATCGCGCGGGGAGACCGGGGACTCGGACGACATCGCCAGGTACCGGCCGCTGTGATCGAAGCGCAGGCGGGAGACCGCCCCTTCGGGTAGACCGGGCGGAGAGACTGCGGCCCCACCCTGCGTGTCGAGCACCGTAAGGTGGCTGCGTCCGTCCTGGTTCAGCACGTAGGCGACATAGCGGGCGTCGGGGCTCACGTCGAAGTCCTCGACGTCCCAGCCCACCTCGGGGGTGATGCGGTGCGTCTGGTGCGTGACGGGATCGATGAGTCTCACGTACATGAACTCGCTGTCCTCGTCGGACAACAGGTAGACGCTGCGGCCGTCCGGGGCGAACTTTGCGGCGCGGATGCCGATTTTCTTTGCGCTGTTATGCAGCGGTGTGAGCGCCCCGCTCGCGAGGTCGGCGATGTACAGGTAGCTTTCGCTCATCGACAGGTAGCGCCACACCAGGAGCTTGGCGTCATCGGCCGACCAGTCGAGCGGATACCAGGTGTCTTGGTTGCCGCCGACCACCAGCTGCGCTGCGGCGCCCGCGGCAGCGTCCGCGACGTACACGTCGTAGCTGATGCCGTCGCGGTCGTTGCCGTAGAAGGCGACCCGCTTGCCGTCGTGCGCCCACACCGGGTTGCCGTGAATGAAGTTGCCGTGGGTGAGCTCGCGCACGGCGCCGTCGCGCCCCTGGTAGTAAAGCTGCGCGTTCTCGTCGCCCCCCCGGTCCTTGAGAAAAACGAAGCCGCCGCCGCTCGGGGAGGCGCGCGCCCAGCCGATCGGTTCGCCATAGAACGTGAGCTGCTCGCGCGCGCCCAGGGGGGCCGCGACCCGGTGCACCTGCTCGGTGTCGCCAAAGCGGGTCGCCACCAGCATCGCGCCGTCCGGCAGCCAGTCGAGGAAGGTCGCTGCGCGCGACTGCCGGTAGCGATCCAGGCGCGCCGCGAGCGCCGGATCGGGCGGTGGAATATTGTCGAAGATCAGCTTGCCGAGCTCGCGGTGCCGCAGCACCGCCGGCTGTCTGGCCAGCGTCGGCGGCTGCGCCGGCGCCGCCGAACCGAGCACCACCACGACCACGGCCGCGCTGCACACCAGAGCATCCCTCATGTGTCTAAGCTAGCGCACGGGTTACGATGTGTACATGCGCAGCTTGTACCGCCACCCGCACGGCATCACCGCCGTCGACACGCAATACCTGTACCCGGGGCATGCCGCCGCGCATCTCATCGAGGATTCCGGGCGCGCGGCGTTCGTCGACGTCGGCACGAATGACTCGGTGCCGTACCTGCTCGCCGCGCTCGCCGAGCTCGGCATCGCCCGCGACGCGGTCGATTATCTGTTCCTCACGCACGTGCACCTGGATCACGCCGGCGGCGCCGGGCGGCTGATGCGCGAGCTCCCCAACGCGCGTGCCGTGCTGCATCCGCGCGGCGCGCCGCACATGATCGACCCCGCAAGACTGATCGCGGGCTCGAAGCGGGTGTATGGCGAGGCGCGCTTTGCGCGCCTGTACGGAGAACTGGTGCCGATCCCGGCGCCGCGCGTGCGCGTCGTTGGCGACGGCGAGCGCATCGCCCTCGGCGGACGTACCCTCGAGCTGATCCACACACCCGGGCATGCGCTGCACCACTACGCCGTGATCGATGAGGCTCACGCGAGCATCTTCAGCGGCGACACCTTCGGCATTTCCTACCGCGCGCTCGACACCGCCAACGGCGCCTTCATCACCCCGTCCACTACGCCGACGCAGTTCGACCCGGAGCAGCACCTCGCCTCCGTCGACCGCATGCTCGCCTACCGCCCCGAGTCGGTGTACCTCATGCACTTCAGCCGCGTGACGGACCTGCCGCGCTTAGGCAAGCAGCTCAAGGAGCAGATCACGGAGCTGGCGCGCATCGCGCGCGCGCACGCCGCCGATCCCGAGCCGGCCGAAGGTATTCGCGCGGACATGCTCGCGCTGTGGCTTCGCCTCGCGCGGCGTCACGGCTGCACGCTCGCGGACGCCGAAATCGAGCACGTCCTCGGCGGCGACCTCGAGATCAATACCCAGGGCTTGATCGCCTGGCTCGAGCGCGATCGGAGCATGTCATGAAGCCGTTCACCGCGTACCGCATCCACTCCGACGGCGGGAAGATCGCCGCGCGCTTCGAGCAGCTCACGCTCGATGATCTCACCGCCGGCGAGGTGGTGATCCGCGTCGCTTACTCGGGCATCAACTACAAGGACGCGCTGGCCGCGACCGGTGCGGGCCGGATTCTCAAGCGCTACCCGCTGGTGGGGGGAATCGACCTGGCCGGCGTGGTCGAAACCTCGAGCGACGCGCGCTACGGTGCGGGCGAGGCGGTGCTCGTGACCGGCTGCGGACTGTCGGAAACGCATGACGGGGGCTACGCGCAGTTCGCGCGCGTCAAGGCCGATTGGGTCATTCCCATGCCGGCGGGACTCGACGCCCGCACTGCGATGTCCCTCGGCACCGCGGGTTTCACCGCGGCGCTCGCCATTCACCGCATGGAACAGAACGGGCAGACCCCCGGCGGCGGCCCGATCGCGGTCACCGGCGCGACGGGCGGCGTTGGCAGCATCGCCGTCGACATGCTCAGCGTGCGCGGCTACGAGGTGATCGCCGTGAGCGGCAAGGCAGCCGCCGCCGGGTACCTGAAGGATCTCGGAGCCTCCCAGGTCCTCAACCGCGATGGTCTCGACCTCGGCACAAGAGCGCTTGAGACCGCCCGCTTCGCCGGCGCGATCGACAACCTGGGCGGGGAGATCCTCACCTGGCTCACGCGCACCGTGGACATGTGGGGCAATATCGCCAGCATCGGGCTCGCGAGCAGCGCCGAACTCAAGAGCACCGTGATGCCGTTCATCCTGCGCGGCGTGAGCCTGCTCGGCATCAACTCGTCGGCGAGCCGGCGCGAGTGGCGCCTCGCGGTGTGGCAGCGCATCGCCACGGACCTGAAGCCGCGCCACCTCGAGCGCATCGTCACGCGCACCATCCCCTTGGAGGAACTTCCGGGCGCCTTTCCGGACTACCTGGCGGGCCGCGTGACCGGGCGCACCGTGGTGCGCATCGCCTGAGGGCCGCGGACCAATCCTACCCGCGAGTAGAATCGCAGCTAGCTGGCCCGCGGCCACGCCGCCCGTATAGAATGCCGCTCTCCGTCGAGGTTACCCATGTCGGAAACGTCAGTCACCGCCGGCGCGCGCCTGCGGGCCGCCGTCGAGGCGGAGCGGCCCCTGCAGGTCGTCGGGACCACCGACGCCTATGCGGCGCTGCTCGCGGAAAATGCCGGCTTTCGCGCCATCTACCTTTCCGGGGCCGGAGTCGCCAACGCCTCCTTCGGCCTGCCGGATCTCGGCATCACGACCTTGCCCGACGTGTGCGAGGACGTGCGGCGCATCACCGGGAGCTGCGCTGTGCCGCTGCTGGTCGATGCCGACACCGGCTTCGGCAGCGCCCTCAACATCGCCCGCACCTGCCGGGATCTGATCCGCGCCGGGGCGGCCGGGATGCACCTGGAGGACCAGGTGTCCGCCAAGCGCTGCGGTCACCGGCCGGGCAAGGCGCTGGTGCCCGGGCCCGAGATGGTCGATCGCCTCAAGTCGGCGGTCGATGCGCGCACCGACCCGGGGTTCGTCATCATGGCGCGCACCGATGCGCATGCCGTGGAGGGGCAGCAGGCGGCGCTCGAGCGCGCGGCCGCCTACGTCGCCGCGGGCGCCGACATGATCTTCGCCGAGGCTTTGAAGACCCTCGATGAGTACCGCCAGTTCGCTGCGCGCCTTCCCGTGCCGGTGCTCGCCAACATCACCGAATTCGGCGCGACCCCGCTGTTCACGGTCGCGGAGCTCCACGGCGCCGGCGTGCGCCTGGTGCTGTACCCGCTGTCGGCGTTCCGCGCCGCCGCCCAGGCCTCGGTCACGGTGTACGGCGCCATCCGCAAACACGGCACGCAAAAGAGCGCGCTGGATCTCATGCAGACGCGCGCCGAGCTCTACGGGGTGCTCGGCTATCACGCGTATGAAAAGAAGCTCGACGAGCTGTTCGGGAAGTAACCCATGCATGAGACCGCGGGGTTCAGACCCAAGAAGTCCGTGGCGCTGTCGGGCGTGCTGGCCGGCAACACGGCGCTGTGCACCGTGGGACGCACCGGCAACGACCTGCACTACCGCGGCTACGACATCCTGGAGATCGCGGAGCGGTGCGAATTCGAGGAGATCGCCTACCTGCTGATCCACGGCAAGCTCCCCAACCGCGCCGAGCTCGCCGTCTACCAGCGCCAGTTGAAGTCGCTGCGGGGGCTTCCGGCCGCGGTGCGCACGGTGCTGGAAACCCTGCCGGCGGCGGCGCATCCCATGGACGTGCTGCGCACCGGCGTTTCGGTGCTCGGCTGCGTCCTGCCGGAACAGGACGAGCACCAGGCGGGCGGCGCGCGCGGCATCGCCGACCGCCTCATTGCCTCGCTCGGCTCGATGCTCACCTACTGGTATCACTTCAGCCACAGCGGGCAGCGCATCCAGACCGAGACCGAGGACGACTCCGTCGGCGGGCATTTCCTGCACCTGCTGCACCGCCGCTCACCGTCCGCGGAATGGGTGCGTGCGATGCACACCTCGCTGATCCTGTACGCCGA
>JBOIAH010000529.1:0-7932 GCA_050739055.1 Steroidobacteraceae bacterium
CCATGGTGCTGCGCGCGGGGCTGGCGCTGCAGGACATGGAGTTCGTGCAGTTTCATCCCACCGGGATCTATGGCGCCGGATGCCTGATCACCGAAGGAGCGCGCGGCGAGGGCGGCTACCTGACCAACTCCCGGGGCGAGCGCTTCATGGAGCGCTACGCGCCCAACGCCAAGGATCTCGCCTCGCGCGACGTCGTGAGCCGGGCGATGACGGTCGAGATCCGCGAGGGCCGCGGCGTGGGCGCCGAGCACGATCACATTGACCTGCACCTGGAGCACCTGGGAGCCGGTGTGATCCACGAGCGCCTGCCGGGCATCGCCGAGACGGCGCGCATCTTCGCCGGGGTCGACGTCACGCGCGAGCCGATCCCGGTGCAGCCCACGGTGCACTACAACATGGGCGGCATCCCCTGCAACTATCACGGCGAGGTGGTGTGCCCGAAGGACGGCAACCCCGACAGCATCGTGCCGGGGCTCATGGCGGTGGGGGAGGCCGCGTGCGTGTCGGTGCACGGCGCCAACCGCTTAGGCAGCAACTCGCTGCTCGATCTGGTGATCTTCGGGCGCGAGGCCGCGCGGCGCTGCGTCGCCACCGTCACCGCCGGCAGCCCGCACCCGGCGCTCGCCGCCGATGCCGGGGAACCGGCGGTGTCGCGCCTGGAGCGCGTGCGCCAGGCCAATGGCGCGCGCGGCACGGCGGCGATCCGCGTGGAGATGCAGAAGACCATGCAGCTCGACGCGGCGGTGTTTCGCACCGGGGAGAGCCTCGCTCAGGGGATCGAGCGGATCGGCCAGACGTTCGCCTCGTTCGCCGACGTGCGCATCACCGACCGCTCGCTCATCTGGAACACGGATCTCATCGAGACTCTCGAGCTCGAGAACCTGCTGCTGCAGGCGACCGCGACGATCCACTCGGCGGCGAACCGCACCGAGAGCCGCGGCGCGCACGCGCGCGAGGATTTTCCGCAGCGCGACGACCGCAACTGGATGAAGCACACGCTGGTGTGGGTCGAGGGGCCGCGGCGGGCGCGCTTTGATTACCGCCCGGTGCACCTCAACACCCTGACCTCCGACGTCGAGTCGATTCCGCCGCGCGCGCGCACCTACTGAAGGAGCTCCAGATGGCCCAATTCCGCCTGCCGGTTCACTCGCGCATCGTGCCCGGAGTCAGCCACCCGGCCCCGGCCGGGACCGGCGAGCTGCGCACTTTCCGCATCTACCGCTTCAACCCCGATTCGGGCGCCAATCCGCGTCTCGACAGCTTCCAGCTCGATCTCACGAGCTGCGGACCGATGGTGCTGGATGCCCTGATCCAGATCAAAGCGGCCATCGATTCCTCGCTGACGTTCCGCCGCTCCTGCCGCGAAGGTATCTGCGGCTCGTGCGCCATGAACATCAACGGCCTGAACCGCCTCGCCTGCACCACCTCCATGCAGGACCTTACTGCCGAAGTGCGCATCTATCCGCTGCCGCACCTGCCGGTGGTGAAGGACCTGGTTCCGGACCTCACCAATTTCTACGCGCAGTACACCGCGGTGAAACCCTGGCTGCAGGCGCGCACTCCCGCGCCGCCCGATCACGAGCGGCTGCAGAGCAAGGAGGAGCAGGAGCAGATCGACCGGCCGGCGGCCTGTATCCTGTGCGCCTGCTGCTCGACCGCGTGCCCGAGCTACTGGTGGAACAGCGAGCGGTTCCTGGGTCCGGCGGCGCTGCTGGCGGCGTACCGCTGGATCATCGACAGCCGCGACGAGGCGACCGGCGAGCGCCTGGATGAGCTCGAGGACCCATTCCGGCTGTACCGCTGCCACACCATCATGAACTGCACCGACGTGTGTCCGAAGGACCTGAACCCGGCCAAGGCAATCGCGGAGATCAAGAAAATGCTCGTCGAGCGCCTGAGTTGAGCAGGGCGGCCGCGGTGCACGTCCACACACTGCGCGCCGTGCCCGCCCCGGATGCGCCCGGCGCGCCTCCCGGGCGAGTGCTGTGGCGCTGCCGCAGGGGCATGAAGGAGCTGGACGTGGTGCTCGAGCGCTTTGCCGGCGCTGCGCTGGCGCACGGCTGCGAAGCGCAGCGGGGCGCCTTCGAACGGCTGCTCACCCTGCCGGACCCGGTGCTCGCGGGCTACCTGCTGGGGGGTGAAACCCCCACGGAGCCGCAACTGGCGCAGCTGGTGCGCCGGATCCTGGGTGAGGTCGATTGAGAGGCGCTGTAAGCGCTATTCTGCGGGTGCGGCGCTTCCTCGCCGCACCGGGTGTGAACTTTCCGGTGAGGTCAGAGTCTATCCAAGGGCGCGCATGAGCGCCGATGCAAGCGATCTGAGCCTGGTACGCCGCGTGCAGCGCGGAGACAAGGGGGCATTTGATGCGCTGGTCCTCAAGTACCAGCACAAGCTCGTCAAGCTGGTCATGCGCTACGTGCGCAATCCGGCGGAGGCCGAGGACATCGCCCAGGAGGCCTTCATCAAGGCCTACCGCGCCCTGCCGCAGTTCCGCGGCGACAGTGCCTTCTACACCTGGCTATACCGCATAGCGATCAACACCGCCAAGAACGCCGTGGTTTCCCGTGACCGGAGCCCGATCGAATATGACCTCGACCGCAGCAGCGATGAGTCCTACGACATGCAAGGCCGTATGAAGGATTCCGAGACTCCCGAAGGTCTGGTGCTGACCGACGAGATCCGTGCCACGGTCAACGCGGCCATCGACGCCCTGCCCGAGGATCTGCGCACCGCCATCGTGCTGCGCGAGCTGGAGGGCCTTTCCTACGAAGAGATCGCGGCGGCCATGGATTGTCCGGTGGGCACCGTCCGCTCGCGGATCTTCCGGGCGCGGGAAGCAATCGACCGCCGGCTGCGGGAGGTGTTCGAGGGCGGCCTCGGCCGCGCGGAGGAACTCGGATGAACGAGGAACTCGACAGTCAGCTGTCCGCGATGTTCGACGACGAGCTGTCGCCCGCGCAATGCGAGCTGCTGGCCCGGCGCCTGTCGCGTGATGAGGAGCTCCGGGCCCGCTGGGGCCGGTACGCGGTGATCGGCGCCGCGATCCGCGCCGAGCGCGGCGTGCGCCTGAACGCGCGGGTCGCCACACGGGTGAGCGCCCTCGTGCTGGCGGAGCCGGCGCTGAGCATGCCCGCCGCGTCCCGCCGCGGCGTGACGGTCCGATGGCTGCGGCCCCTGGCCGGTGCGGCGGTGGCCGCCGGCGTGGCCGCGGCGTCGATCCTGTGGCTGCGTGCGCAGGCACCGGGTGCGGACCTTGCGGTCACTGCGCAATGGCATCCCGTGCCGGTCGCGCGCGCCACGGCGCCCCGGACCGGGGCCATCCCCGCCAGCTCGGGCGGCGCGCCGGACAGCTATGTCGTGCCGCTTCCCTCCCGCGCGCCCGTCGCGGTCGTGCCGACCACGGAGCTGGCGAATTATGTCGTGGCGCATAGCGTGTTCTCCTCGCCGGTCGCCCGGGGCAACCTCCTGTCCGCCTTCATGACCAGCGAGTCGGGAACCGCCGCGCTCGTCCCCCGGCCCGAGCGGCCGGCGCAGGATCCGCAGCACGATGCCCAGAGCAACGCGCGGTAGCGAGCGGCTCCTCCCGGCTGTGGTGCTCGTGGTGGTCGCCGCCGCGGCCGCCACCGCGGTCGCGGCGCAGAAGACGCCCGCCGCACAGACCCCGGCGCAGTGGCTCGAGCGCATGAACCAGGCGCTCACCACGCGCAACTACGACGGCACCTTCTCGCACTGGCACGGCGGCAGCAATGTGGAGATGCTGCGCATCATCCACCGCGTGCAGAACGACCAGGTGTCCGAGCGGCTGGTGTCCCTCGACGGCTCGGGCCGCGAGTTCATCCGCACCGGCTCGAGCCTCACCTGCTACCTGCCCGACACGCGCACCGTGCTGGTCGAGCGCCGCGCGCCGCAGCAATCCCTCGTCGACTTCCCCGCGGTCAACGGCCAGACCGCGGGCTTCTATGACATCCGCGAAGTCGCGCGCATGCGTCTCAACCGCCGCGACACCCACCTCATCACGGTCTCTCCCCGGGATGAGTTTCGTTACGGCTACCGGCTGTGGATCGATCATTCCACGGCCATGCCGCTCAAGACGCAGCTATGCGACAGCCGCGGCCGCGCCATCGAGGAGATCGTGTTCGCGAGCCTGGTGCTCCCGTCACGCATTCCCGACTCCGCATTCCGGCCCGACATCTCGACCGCAGGCTTCCGCTGGTTGCGCAACGATGCGGCGCTGCCGGCGCCGCCGCCTACGCGGGCCACCGTGTGGAGCGCCCTGAAGCTGCCTCCCGGGTTCAGGATGCTGCTGCGGCGCGCGCAGACCCTGCCGGGCTCGGCGGCTCCGGTCGATCACCTGGTATTCACCGACGGGCTCGCGTCGGTGTCGGTGTTCGTCGAAGCGCGGACCCAGCCGCCCGCAGGTGCTCAGTCGCCGACCGTCCAGCAGGCGCCGGTGATCCAGTCGGTGGGCTCATCGTCCGCGTTTTCGACCGTGATCGACGGCCACAAGGTGACGGCCGTGGGCGAGGTGCCTCCGGCCACCGTGCGTTTCATCGCCACCCAGGTCCAAGCCGAACAGCCCGCATCCCTGGGACCGCAGCGCCCTTGAGCCCGGCGTCTGGCAGCGCGCGGACGGCGGCCCGCCTGACGCTCGTGCAGCGCCGCGACTGCCAGCTGTGCGAGGAGCTGCTCAGGGACCTTGCGGCGCTGGCACGCACGCTGAGCCTGCCGGCGATCGACCTGGTGGATGTCGATTCCGATCCGGTTCTGTGCCGCCGCCACGGGCTCGACGTGCCGGTGCTGCTGCTGGATGGCACGGTCGTATGCCGCCACCGCCTCGATGCCGCCGAGCTGACCCGCCTGCTGCGCCGGGCGCCGGTGCGCGTCCGGCGGCTGAGCCGGCGCGGCCAAACTTCCCTATAATCCGCCCGCCGCTTACTGGGTGCGCGGCTTTAGGCGGCAGCGGCTGTTAGCGATTCATGCGGCATATACGTAACTTCTCCATCATCGCGCACGTAGATCACGGCAAATCGACGCTCGCCGACCGGTTCATCCAGCTGTGCGGGGGACTCGCGGCGCGCGAGATGCACGAGCAGGTGCTCGACTCCATGGATCTGGAGCGCGAGCGCGGTATCACCATCAAGGCGCAGAGCGTCACCCTCTACTACAACGCCCGCGACGGGGAACGCTACCAGCTCAACATGATCGACACGCCCGGCCACGTCGATTTCTCCTACGAGGTGTCGCGCTCGCTGGCCGCCTGCGACGGAGCGCTGCTGGTGGTGGACGCCTCCCAGGGCGTCGAGGCCCAGAGCGTCGCCAACTGCAATACCGCGCTCGAGCAGGGGCTGGACGTGCTGCCGGTCATCAACAAGATCGACCTGCCTTCGGCGGACCCCGAGCGGGTGACCCGCGAGATCGAGGAGATCATCGGCATCGAGGCGGCGGACGCGGTGCGGGTGAGCGCCAAGACCGGTGACGGAGTCGCGGAGCTGCTGGAAGTGCTCATCCGGCGCATTCGCGCCCCGCGCGGCGAGCCGCAGGCGCCGCTGCAGGCGCTGATCATCGATTCGTGGTTCGACAACTACGTGGGGGTCGTGTCGCTGGTGCGGGTGATGAACGGCAGCCTGCGCAGCGGCGACAAGATCCGGGTGGTGTCCACCGGTCGCAGCCACAACGTCGACCGGCTCGGGCGCTTCACCCCCAAGGCGGTGGTGGAGAGCGAGCTGTCCGCCGGGGATGTGGGCTTCGTGGTTGCGGGTATCAAGGAAATCGACGGCGCTCCGGTCGGCGACACCATTACTCTGGAGAATCGCCCGGCGGCGGCCCCGCTGCCGGGTTTCAAGCAGATCAAGCCGCGGGTGTTCGCCGGACTCTTTCCGGTTAACTCGGAGGACTACGAGAAGTTCCGCGATGCGCTCGCGAAACTGAGCCTCAACGACTCGGCGCTGCACTACGAGCCGGAGGTGTCCAGCGCGCTCGGATTCGGGTTCCGCTGCGGGTTCCTCGGGCTGCTGCACATGGACATCGTCCAGGAGCGCCTCGAGCGTGAATATGAATTGACGCTGGTGAGCAGCGCGCCCACGGTGGTGTACGAGGTGGCGCGCACCGACGGGGCGGTTGCGTACGTCGACAATCCGTCGAAGCTGCCGCCGGTCAACGACATCGAGGAGCTGCGCGAGCCGATCATCGTCGCCAGCATCCTGGTGCCCCCGGATCACGTAGGCGCGGTGCTGAAGCTGTGCAACGACAAGCGCGGCACGCAGATGAAGATGCTGTACTTGGGCACGCAGGTGTCGCTGCAGTACCAGCTGCCGCTCGCGGAAGTGGTGCTGGACTTCTTCGATCGCCTGAAGTCGGCGAGCCGCGGCTACGCGTCGTTCGACTACGAGTTCAGCCATTTCGAGCCCGCGCCGCTGGTGAAGCTCGACGTCCTGATCAACGGCGACAAGGTGGACGCGCTCTCCATGATCGTGCACCGCGACAGCGCCTACCAGCGCGGCCGCGAGCTGGTGGACAAGATGCAGGAACTCATTCCACGGCAGATGTTCGAGGTCGCCGTGCAGGCGGCGATCGGCAGCGCGGTCATCGCCCGCGCGACCGTCAAGGCGCTGCGCAAGAACGTGCTGGCGAAGTGCTACGGCGGTGACGTTACCCGCAAACGCAAACTGCTCGAGAAACAGAAGGAGGGCAAGAAGCGCATGAAACAGCTCGGGCACGTGGAGATCCCGCAGGAAGCGTTCCTCGCAGTGCTACAGGTCGGCCGCAAGCACTGACGTTCGGAGAATACTGCGCCATGCTACAGACCCTCATGCCGCTGATCGTGCTGCTGTCCTGGCTGGCGCTGCCCGCCGCTGTGGTGTGTATCGTCGATGACTGGTTCCTGCGGCCGCAGCGCGCGCTCGGCGCCGGCGGGGCGCGCGACGCGCCGCTCATGCGGGCGCTGTACGGCGTGCTGCCGCTGTTGATCGGCGCCGCGGTGCTGCGGCTGCTGCTGGCCGAGCGGCTGGACTTCAGCGCAGTGCTGCTGGCGATCACGGTCGTGACCGGAGTGGTATGGGGGCTCGATGTGGCGCTGCTGCGCCCGCGGCGCCGCGCCCAGGCGCTCGCCGCCGGCAAGGACCCTGGCGCTACCCCCGAGCCCGGGACGGTCGACTACGCGCGCAGCTTCTTTCCGGTGGCCCTCGTGGTGCTGGCGCTGCGCTCGTTGGTGTTCGAGCCGTTCCGCATCCCCTCGGACTCCATGATGCCGACACTGCTCGACGGGGACTTCATCATCGTCAACAAGTACGCCTACGGGCTGCGCCTGCCGGTGATCAATCGCAAGATGGTGGCGGTCGGCGAGCCGCAGCGCGGCGACGTGGTGGTGTTCCGCTACCCGCTCGACCCTTCGACCAATTTCATCAAGCGCCTGGTGGGCCTGCCGGGCGACCACGTCGAGGTGCGCGGCAACCGCATCGTCGTCAACGGCAAGCCGGTGCCGTTCACCCTCGACGGCAAGTACAACGACGGCTGCTACGTGAACCTCTCGATTGCCAGCGAGCATCTCGGCGCCCATGACCACCAGGCGATCTTCTGCCCGGTGGCCCTCGACCGCGCGCCGCTACTGCCGGGCTGCAATCGCAGCGGCGTGCGCGGCTACGTGTGCGGCGATGAGGACGCCCCCGGCTTCCTGCGCACCCCGCCGTTTGTCGGGGACGTGCCGGCGGGGCATTATCTGATGATGGGCGACAACCGCGACAACAGCGACGACGGGCGTTCGTGGGGTTTCGTGCCCGAGCAGAACCTGGTCGGCAAGGCGACCCGGATCTGGTTCAACTGGGATCCACATCGCGGCGGCGGCCCGGACTGGGGCCGGATCGGCACGGCGATTCACTGAAGGGAGTGGCGACCGATGCGTAGCAGACAACGGGGGGTCACGGGGATCGGCTGGAT
>JBOIAH010000530.1:0-9134 GCA_050739055.1 Steroidobacteraceae bacterium
GCGGGAGCCACGGGCGCCACGGCCGGGGTCACCGCACCCGCAGCGCCGGCGATGGCCGGCTCGGCCGCCGCGGCCGAGCGGACGGTGGCGATGAGATCGCCGCTCGAGACGGTCCCGCCCTTGGCCACGTGCACCTTCTCGATGACGCCTGCGGCCGTCGACGGGACATCCATGGTCGCCTTGTCCGACTCGAGCGTCACCAGCGAGGTCTCCATCTCGACGCTTTCACCGGGCTTCACCAGCACATCGATGATGGCCACGTTCCTGAAATTGCCCATGTCGGGCACGCGCACTTCGACCAGGCGGGCGACGGAGTTCATGCGGTGCGGGGGCGTGTCAGACTTTCCAGGGCACGGGTTTTTCGGGATCGACCCCGAGCGCCTTGATGGCGCCCGTCACCGTAGCCTTGTCAACCCGCCCCTCTTCGGCGAGCGCCCTGAGCGCCGCGATCGCTATGTAGTTGCGGTCGACCTCGAAGTGCCGGCGCAGCGCCGCACGCGAGTCGGAACGCCCAAAGCCGTCGGTGCCGAGGGACACGTAGCGGCCCCCGACCCACTGACGGATCTGGTCCGGCACCGCGCGCATGTAGTCGGTCGCGGCGACCACCGGACCCTCGCGATCCTTCAACAGCTGCCGCACGTACGGCACGCGCGCGGTCTCACTCGGGTGCAACAGATTCCAGCGCTCGCATTCCAACGCCTCGCGCCGCAGTTCGCTGAAGCTCGTGACCGACAGCACGTCCGCGGGGATGCCGTAGCCGTCCTCGAGGAGCTTGGCCGCGGCCAGGCACTCGCGCAGGATGGTCCCCGAGCCAAGCAGGGTGGCGCGCACCTTGCCGCGGCCGCCGATCTGCAGCAGGTACGCGCCGCTCAGGATTCCGTTCTGCACCCCGGGGGGCATCGGCGGTTGCGCGTAGTTCTCGTTCATCACCGTGATGTAGTAGAAAACGCTCTCCTGCTCGGCATACATGCGCCGCATTCCGTCATGGATGATGACGGCAAGCTCGTAGGCGTACGCCGGGTCGTAGGCGATGCAATTCGGCACGGTGGTCGCGACCAGCTGGCTGTGCCCGTCCTGGTGCTGCAGGCCCTCGCCCGCGAGCGTCGTGCGTCCGGAGGTCGCGCCCAACAGGAAGCCGCGCGCCTGGATGTCGCCCGCCGCCCAGATGAAATCCCCGACCCGCTGGAAACCGAACATCGAATAGAAGATGTAGAACGGCACCATGTTGATGCCATGGTTGCTGTAGGCAGTCCCGGCGGCGGTCCACGAGCACAGCGAGCCCGCCTCGTTGATGCCCTCCTCGATCATCTGTCCCTTCTTGTCCTCGCGGTAGGACATCAGGGTCTCGGCATCCTGCGGGGTGTACAGCTGTCCTACCGAGGAGTAGATGCCGATCTGGCGGAACAGTCCCTCCATGCCGAAGGTGCGCGCCTCATCGGGCACGATCGGCACCACGTTGCGGCCGATGTTCTTGTCCTTCAGCAGCACGCTCAGTATGCGCACGAACGCCATGGTGGTGGAGATTTCGCGCTCGCCGCTGCCCTCGAGGAGCGCGGCGAACGCCTCGAGCGGCGGGATGAGGAGCGGCGGCGCGGTGCGGCGCCGCTGCGGCAGGTAGCCGCCGAGCGCCGCGCGCTTCTCGTGCAGGTAACGGGCCTCCTCGGCGGCCTCGTCGGGCTTGCGGAACGGCAGCTGCGCGATCTCCTGGTCGCCGACCGGGATGTTGAAACGGTCGCGGAACGCGCGCACATCCTCCTCGGAGAGCTTCTTCTGCTGGTGGGCGACCATCTGTCCCTCGCCCCCCTTGCCGAGTCCGAAGCCCTTGACGGTCTTGGCGAGAATGACCGTCGGCTGGCCCTTGCTGCTCACCGCCGCCGCATAGGCCGCGTACACCTTGAGCGGGTCGTGGCCGCCGCGGTTCAGCCGCCAGATCTCATCGTCCGACATGTTGGCGACCATCGCCTTGAGGTCGGGGTTCTTGCCGAAGAAATGCTCGCGGGTGAAAGCCCCGCCCTTGGCCTTGAAATTCTGGTACTCGCCGTCGACACATTCCTCCATCACGCGCCGCAGCAGTCCCTTGTGGTCACGCGCCAGCAGCGGATCCCAACGCGAGCCCCACAGCACCTTGATGACGTTCCAGCCGGCGCCCAGAAAGGCCGCCTCGAGCTCCTGGATGATCTTGCCGTTGCCGCGCACCGGACCGTCGAGCCGCTGCAGGTTGCAGTTGATGACGAAGATGAGATTGTCGAGCCCCTCGCGCACCGGCATGGTGAGCGCGCCCATCGACTCCGGCTCGTCCATCTCCCCGTCGCCGAGGAACGTCCATACCTTCTGATCCGACGGCTTCGCGAGTCCGCGGTGCTCGAGGTAGCGGGTGAAGCGCGCCTGGAAAATCGCGGTCATGGGACCCAGGCCCATCGAGACCGTCGGGAACTGCCAGAAATCCGGCATCAGCCACGGATGCGGGTAGGACGACAGGCCCTGGTCGCGGCCGCCGGCCTCCTGGCGGAACAGCCGCAGCTGCTCCTCGGTGAGTCGCCCCTCGAGGTAGGCGCGCGCGTAGATACCGGGCGAGGAGTGTCCCTGAAAGAACACCATGTCCCCGGGATGCTGTTCGGAGGGGGCGCGCCAGAAGTGGTTGAAGCCGACCTCGTACAGGGTCGCGGACGAGGCGTAGCTCGCGAGGTGCCCGCCGAGCTCCGAGGAGATGCGGTTGGCGAGCAGCACCATCACCAGCGCGTTCCAGCGGATATAGGCTTCGATGCGCCGCTCGAGCGCGCGGTTGCCGGGATACTCCGGCTCGCGCCCGGTGGGGATGGTGTTGACGTAGGCGGTGTTGGGCTTGAAAGGCAGGTAGGCGCCACCGCGGCGGGTATAATCGATCAAGCGCTCGAGCAGGAAATGGGCGCGCTCCGGACCGTGAGTTTTCAGCACCGAATCGATCGATTCGAGCCATTCCCGGGTTTCTACCGGATCCAGATCTTCAAGCTTGGGCGGTTCGGTCATGCGGTCTGCTCGGTGCGCGATGGCGCGCGGCGCAAGTAACCTGACGGCGCGGTCGCGAGCCTCGTCGCGGGCGTGTGTGCTTCGGTCGCGATAGAATGAGTAATGATGGCGAGCAGCGGCAGGTAAAGCAAGTGAGCGCAGGGAGCGTCGCCCGCCGCGCGGCCGCACTGCCCACCACGCCACCATTGGAGATGCGCGCGTGACCGCGCTCGTCATCCGCCAACCCGACGACTGGCACCTGCACCTGCGCGATGAAGCGGAGCTGCGCGCCGTGTTGCCGTTCACCGCCGCCCGCTTCGCGCGCGCCATCGTCATGCCCAACCTCAAGCCCCCGGTGACTACGACCGCTCAGGCGCTCGCCTACCGGCGCCGGATCCTCGGGGCGTTGCCGGCGAGCGTGACGTTCGAGCCGCTGATGACGCTGTACCTCACGGAGCAGACGCCGGTCGCGGAAGTTGATCGCGCGAGCGCGAGCGGCAGCGTGCGTGGTTTCAAGCTCTATCCGCCCGGCGCCACCACCCACTCCGAGGCCGGGGTGAGCGACCTCACGCGCATCGAGCCGGTGCTGGCGCGCATGGCGGAGCTCGGCATGGTGCTGCAGGTACACGGCGAAGTCACCGACCCGCGGGTCGACGTGTTCGACCGCGAGGCGCGCTTCATCGAGCGCGTGCTCGCGCCGCTCGCCGAGCGTATGCCGGAGCTGCGCATCGTGTTCGAGCACGTCACGACGCGCGCCGCGGTCGATTTCGTGCTGACGTCCCGCGCCGGGGTTGCGGCGACCGTAACGCCGCAACACTTGCTGATGAACCGCAACGCGCTGTTTGCCGGGGGACTGCGCCCGCACCACTACTGCGCCCCGGTGCTGAAGAGCGAAGCCGACCGGGAAGCGTTGCTCGCCGCGGTAGCGCGCGGCAGCGAGCGCTTGTTCCTCGGGACCGACAGCGCGCCGCACGCGCGCCACACGAAGGAAGCGCCCTGCGGCTGCGCCGGCGTGTTTTCCGCGCACGCCGGCATCGAGCTGTATGCGGAAGCCTTCGAAGCCGCCGGCGCGCTCGACAAGCTCGAAGGCTTCGCAGCGCTGTATGGAGCCGACTTCTACGGCGTGCCGCGCAACACCGCGAGCCTCACCCTGGTGAGAGAACCCTGGGAAGTGCCGGCCCGCTACCCGTACGGCGCCGACGAGCTGGTGCCGCTGCGCGCCGGCGAGCGCATCGCCTGGCGGATCGCCCCGCCGCCGGGGGCGAGCGCATGAACCAGGCCCAGCCCGACGGGATTCCCCGGCCGCCCGCGGCGGCAGCGCTCATGGCGCGACGCTTCCGCGGCTACCTGCCGGTCGTGATCGACGTGGAGAGCGGGGGATTTCACGCCGCGACGGATGCGCTGCTCGAAGTCGCCGCGGTCCTCATCGACATGGACACCGACGGTACGCTGCGGCGCGGCGCGACGCACGGCTATCACGTGCAGCCCTTCGAGGGTGCGCGGCTCGATCCCGCCGCGCTGTCCGTCACCGGCATCGACCCGCACCATCCGCTGCGCCCCGCCCTGCCCGAGCGCGACGCGCTGCAGCGGGTGTTCCGCGAGGTGCGCCACGCGGTGCGCGCCTATGACTGCCGCCGCGCCATCCTGGTCGGTCACAACGCCGCCTTCGACCTCGCATTCCTCAACGCCGCGGTGACGCGCGCCGAAGTCAAGCGCAACCCCTTCCACCCGTTCTCGTGCTTCGATACGGCGACGCTGGCAGGAGCTGCGCTCGGACAGACGGTGCTCGCCAAGGCGCTCACGGTCGCGGGACTGGAGTGGGACGCGGGCAGTGCGCACAGCGCGCGCTACGACGCCGAGCGCAGCGCGGAGGTTTTCTGCCTGGTTTGCAATCGCCTGCGCGACAGCTACCGGGAGGCCGGCGAGCGCGCGCAGGCACTCGGCTGGCTCAACACGGCGGCGGACGAGCCCGGAGGCGATGATTCGCAGCTGCAGCCCTGAGGTTACTTGACCGCGCCGGCCTCGGTGAGGAGCTTCTTCAGCTCGCCGCTCTTGTACAGCTCGAGCGCGATGTCACAGCCCCCGAGCAGCTCGCCCTTCACGTACAGCTGCGGGTAGGTCGGCCAGTTGGAAAGGCGCTTGAGCGCCTCGCGCATCTCGGGCTCCTCGAAGATGTTGACGTACCTGAACTGCGCGCCCACCGCCCGCAGCGCGCCGACCGTCTGCGCGGAAAAACCGCACTGCGGAAAATCCGGCGTGCCCTTCATGAACAGCACCACCGGACCGGCGCCCAGCTCCGCCTTGATCTTTTCCACGACATCCATTGCTAATACCTCGTAAGTTTCCGGCGCTCGAGCTCCGCGATGAGGCGCCATTGCTCGGCTGGAGCCAGCGACATCCACCGTCCGATCTCCGTCCCGGTTCTCAGGCACCCGACGCAGTACCCCCGGCCATCAAGGGAGCAGAGGTTGACGCAGGGTGAGGGCGGGCGCTCCGCGAGCGTGGGCGCGTCAGTCACACCATGGTTTCCGCATGCGTTGAATTATGGGGGTGCCTCGCCTATTCTTCAACGTTCGGAGTTTTGCCCCGGTCAACTGAAACAATAACTTGGAGACCGAAGTTATGAACCTTCTGAACAATCACCGCCACTCCCTGATTCTCGGCATCGTCATTGCCGTGATCCTCACGGTGTTGATCGGCGGCTTTAACTTCAATGAGCTCGGTCTGGCGCGCTGGTTCCACATCGTCGCCGGCGTGTTCTGGATCGGGCTCCTGTACTACTTCAACGTCGCCCAAACCCCCGCGATGGCGGATGCGGCCGCCGACAAGGGGGGGCCCGGGGGTGCCGGCATCAGCAAGTACGTGGCGCCGCGGGCGCTGTTCTGGTTCCGCTGGGGCGCCGTCGCTACCTGGCTCGGGGGCGCCTGGCTTCTCGGTAGTGCGGGCAATTTCCTCGGCGCCTTCACCTTCGGCGCACTGGCGGGTGTGTCGCCGCACCACTACCTGGTGGTCATCGGCACGGGCGCCTGGCTGGGCACCATCATGCTGTTCAATGTCTGGGTCCTGATCTGGCCGAACCAGAAGAAGATCCTCGGCATGGTGGCGGCCAGCGACGAGCAAAAGGCCCGGGCGCGCAAAGTGGCAGGCATGGCTTCGCGCGTCAATTACGTGCTGTCGATCCCGATGATCATGTGCATGGCCGGGGCGACCCACGGATTGCCCCTGATGGGTCGCTGACCCGCTCACGCGCCCGCCGGCCCCGTGCCGGCGAACCCCATGCCCGAGCCGCCGCGCGATCTCGCCGATCAGGTCGAGGCGGCGCTGCGCGAGGACCTCGGCAGCGGTGATGTCACCGCGGCGCTGGTGCCGGCGGCGCAGCGGGTGCGCGGCGGCGTCATCACGCGCGAGGGCGCGGTGCTGTGCGGCCGGCCGTGGGTGGATGCGACCTTCCGCCGGCTCGACCCGCACGTGCAGCTCGCGTGGCACGCCAACGACGGCGAGCCGATCGCCGCGAACCACGTGATCTTCGAGATCGCCGGCAGCGCCCGGCCGGTGCTGAGCGGGGAGCGCACCGCGCTCAACTTCCTGCAGCTGCTGTCTGCAACCGCGACCGCGGCGCGCCGTTTCACGCAAGCCGTCGCCGGCACCGGCTGCACGATCCTCGACACGCGCAAGACCCTCCCGGGGCTGCGCACCGCGCAGAAGTACGCCGTGCTGTGCGGCGGCGCGCACAACCATCGCATGGGCCTGTATGACCGGGTGCTCGTCAAGGAAAATCACATCGCCGCCGCGGGCTCGCTCACCGGTGCGATCCGCGCCGCGCGCAGCCATGCTGCGGGGCTGGCGGTGGAGGTGGAGGTCGAGACGCTGGCCGAGTTCGAGGAAGCGCTCGGCGCGGCGCCCGACGTCGTGATGCTCGATGAGTTCTCGCACGCCGACCTGCGCTCCGCCGTGGCGCTCAATCGCGCGCGCGGCAGCCCGGTGAAGCTCGAGGCTTCCGGCAGTGTCACGCTCGAGACGGTGCGCGCGATCGCCGAGACCGGCGTGGACTACGTGTCGGTTGGCGCTCTCACCAAGCACGTGCGGGCGGTGGATCTGTCGATGCGGCTGCAATTTGGCGCCGGCTGAGGCACCCCCGCACCCGGCCGGACAAATTTCTCCCGATTCATCGCATACCACTCTCAAACGGCAGTGCCTCCAGCCACTTGGCGAGTGGCACGATC
Organism: Steroidobacteraceae bacterium; assembly: GCA_050739055.1. GTDB lineage: Bacteria > Pseudomonadota > Gammaproteobacteria > Steroidobacterales > Steroidobacteraceae > 13-2-20CM-66-19. The sequence continues at coordinate 7,209 of JBOIAH010000530.1, forward strand.
TTAATGCCGGACTTCTCCTGTGCGCGTTCCAGGTCGAGTACGAGCTGCAGCGAGTCTTTGGGCCGCAATTTCTGTGCATAGTAGTTGAGCGCGCCACCGATGGCGCCATGGGAAGTCTTCACTTCGATCAGCCACTGCACTCGCCGGTTTCGTGTGACGACGAAATCGACTTCCCGGCCCTCTTTGTCGCGCAGGTAGTAGAGCTCCCAATTCTCGCCCGCGGCGTCCTTGCGGAATTGTGTGAATTTAAGCAGGCTGCAAGCCACGAGGTTCTCGAGCTGTGCGCCGCCGGCCTCATCGTACGCGGCAGCGCAATCATAGAAGAAGACCCGTCGATCCTTGCGAATGCTGCGCGAAAGGCTGCTCGAGTAGGGAGGCAGCAAAAACACCACGTACAGCTTTTCGAGTAACTCGACCCAGGATTTCGCCGTTGGCGGCGAGATCCCCAGGCTGTGAGCCAGGTTGTCATAGTTTGTCGGCTTGCCTACGCGCTCACGCAGGAGTTCGACGAGATCCGCGGGGCCGCGCCACGAGGTCACCCGCGACAAGTCGCGAAGATCTTCACGGGTAACGATTTCCATACGGTCATTGCGCAACCGAGCGGCTTCGTCCGGATTGAGAAAAGCTTCAGGGAAGCCACCGCTCGCCAGCAACCGCCGCAGGCGTTCTTCCAAAGCAAGTTCAGGTAAGAACAGCTTTGACTCGGCCAGATCTATCGGATGCAACCGGTAGAAGTACTGCCGCCCCGTCAACGCGTCTCCGGTGCGCCGCAGTGCATCGAGGCGGGCGCTTCCGGTGACCAGCAGCGGCGGTTCGTTGCCGAATTCGTCTGCTGCCGCCTTGAGCAGGTTCTTCCATTTCGGAGCCTTGTGAAGCTCGTCCAGCACGATGAGCGAAGCGTCCTTCGGCCAGGCGGCTTCGCGGATGATCCTGCGATCCTTCGTAATGTCCCAACTGAGGTACTGTCCGCGCTCATCGAGCAGGGACTTGGCGAGTGTCGTCTTCCCACATTGACGCGGACCGGCGAGCAGCACCATTTTCTTACGCAGATCTCGCGTGAGTCGTGGCGTGAGATATCGCATCTGTCCATTCTAAAGGTTTGTTTATTTTGGTCAAGACTATTATAAAAGATGCTTTATTTTGGCGGTAGAGGCGCGGAGGCGGCGAGAGCGCGGCGTTGCGGGCGATCCGGGAGTGCGACGATCGCTGCGGTACAACGTAAAATGGCCCACCCGCCATGACTACACCCGGTCGCAATGACGAGGCCTGGGCGGAGTTCTCGGGGCTGGAGGAGCCCTTCGACCCGCAGACGCCGTGGAACGGATTGGGATGCGGTCAGGCTCGCAGCAGGGCCCGACGCCACGGCGGCCGTGCAGCAACTGATGGCCGAGCACTACGAGAGCTGGGTGTCGGAGAAGATTCCGGCGCTCGATGGTCGCAGCCCGCTCGAAGCGGTGCGCGACCCCGAAGGGCGGGAGAAGGTGCTCGCGCTGCTTATCGACGCGGAACGGCACGCACGCCGGATGAAGCCTCCGGTTGATGAAGCGGTGCTACGCCGTCTTCGCGAGCGGCTCGGGTGCTGACGGGAGCATGATGTACTAGGCGACCGCGGACTTGAGCACGCGCTGCGGCTGCGCGACCCCGTAGCCCTGCGCGTAGTCCACGCCGAGGCTGGTGAGCATCTGGATGATCTCGGCGTTCTCGGCGAACTCGGCGATGGTCTGCTTGCCGGTGAGGTGCCCGATCTCGTTAATCGAGCGCACCATCTCGCGATCGATCGGATCGCGCAGGATCTCGCGCACGAAGCTGCCGTCGATCTTGAGGAAATCGACCGGGAAGTGCTTGAGGTAACCGAAGGAAGAGAGACCGGTGCCGAAGTCATCGAGAGCGAACTTGCAGCCAATCTCCTTCAGCGACTGAATGAAG